>NZ_JBVVQF010000030.1:0-69975 GCF_055811815.1 Mesorhizobium sp. WSM4836 | reverse complement strand
AACTGATCTTTGGGCAGCAGAAGCCTGATCGCCGGCTCTATGAGATCGCCACGCTCGCCGCATTGCGCGAGCGCCTTCGCTCGGCGGATATATGGGTAGAGGGCAGCCGCTCGTTCCGCCCGATCGACGAGCACCTCATGCCGCGATCTACGTTCACCACGATGAGGGAAGATGATCGGCTTGGCCTGGGTGTGGGCAGTGACGTCGCCGCCTGGCTGAGCGAAGTAAAGCAGGTGCTGGACTTCAATCTGAAGCGCCTGTCCTATCGCGCTCGCGCTGGTAGGATCGAGGGTGTTCGCGTTGAGGCCGGATCGCTGATCGTGACGCCGACCGTCGGCGACGTTCCTGCGGCAGCCGAAGAACTGAACGCAGAGATCAGCGAGATGTATCCGCTGGTCGAAGTTCCTGATCTCCTGAGGGAAGTGCATGATCGGACGGGCTTTGCCAATCACTTCACACATGTCCGCACAGGCGACGCCCCACGGAATGTCTCTGCCATGCTGGCCGGCATCCTGGCCGATGCAACCAATCTCGGTCCGAAGCGGATGGCCGGCGCCTCCAAGGGCATCAGCGCCCATCAGATTGGCTGGATGCGCACGTTCCATGCCCGATCGGAAACCTATCGCGCCGCTCAGGCCTGCATCACCGACGCACATACCGGTCACCCACATTCCCATCTGTGGGGCAACGGAACGACCGCGTCGTCCGACGGACAGTTCTTCCGTGCGAGCGACCGAGCGGCAAAACGCGGTGACGTCAATCTGCACTATGGCAGCGAACCGGGATCGAAATTCTACAGCCACCTGTCGGATCAGTACGGCTATTTCAGTATCTTGCCCATCAGCCCCACTGAAAGCGAAGCGGCCTACGTGCTCGATGGCCTGTTCGACCAGGATACGATCCTGGATATGCAGGAGCGTTTTACTGACACTGGCGGCGCGAGCGATCACGTCTTCGGGCTGTTCGCCCTTATCGGCAAACGCTTCGCGCCGCGGCTACGCAACTTCAAAGATCGAAAGTTCCACACATTCGAGAAAGGCGACGCCTACCCGGCGCTGACGAACCACATCGGCGCACCGATCAACACCGCGTTGATCCTTGACCTTTGGATGACCTGCTACATCTGGCAGCGTCGATCACGACGCGTGCCGTCGTCCCCTCGACAATCCTGAAGAAGCTCTCGGCGTCTCCGAAGGAAAGCCAGTTGGCCAAGGCGCTGCGGGAACTCGGCCGGATCGAGCGATCACTGGTCATGATCGAATTGTATTCGAGCCCGGCCTTGCGCCGGCGGTGCCAACCCGGCCTCAACAAGGGTGAGGCAGCGCATAAGCTCAAGCGCGCGGTGTTCTTCCACGAGCGCGGATAAATCCGTGACCGGTCATTCGAGAGCCAGGCGTTCCGCGCTTCCGGTCTTAATCTCGTCGTCAGCGCCATCGTCCACTGGAACACCGTCTATCTTGACCGCGCAGCCACGCACCTGCGCATGGCGGGTCGGACTATCCCGAATGACCTGCTCAAACACGTCTCGCCGCTCAGTTGGGAAACACATTAAGCTCATAGGCAGCTACACCTGGGATTCTCAGCACCAGATGCCCGAAGGCTTTAGATCGCTTCGCTTGCCAGCACCAATCCGACGGGCGGCATGATCTGTTCATATCCGTTCGACCTTAGCGTGCGATTCTGCTAGAAAAGTCCCCGGGCGCACGAATGTCATCGCCTTCACCAATGGATTTCATGGTGTTTCCTTAGCGCCCTCTCCCTAACCGGCAATCGGGCAAACCGCGCTGTGGCCGGCCTAGCATTACACGGCGTCACGCGTGCTCCGTATGATGGGTACTTTGGTCCGCAGTTCGATACGGTTCAGTGGCTAGCCTGCAGCGATTTATCTCGATCTTCTTGGCACTCAGAAATCTCTTCGTCACCCCGCATCAAAAACGATCCGCCCTGACCACTCACATTCACCGCATCCGCGCAATAGCGCATTGGACAGCCGTGCCGGGCGCGGTTGCCTGTCTGGGGCAGTTCGATCACCGCTCGATAACGTGACAACTCCCCTCGGCATAAACCCGCAACAACAGCCGATTTGGACGCTTCCCAGATCTCGTTAGGCAAACCGGTCAAGCCTGAGCGCCTGCAGTCTGCCCCGGTCACAACGATATGCTTCAACCTGCTGTTAACCTTAATCCACTGGACGCGGGCGAAGAATCGTGTCCTAGCTATTTCTGGGTAAGGGCCGACATGTCGCATCTAGACCGACACGGAGGACAAATCGACAATGGCTGTGCTTGCGGCAACCAGAGTGCAGAACGTGAATCCGGCCGACAAGATCGTTCGGCATGCTGACATTCTCTTCGAATATCTGCAGGCGCGGCGCCAACAGATGTATCCGCTGAACGCACGGAGGAGCCTTCGGAACTTCATGATTCACGAGGTTTCACGACTGGCCTCCACTCCTGAATCGACACTCGAGCTCATATCCAACGATGGGAAGGGCCCGGTCCCTGTCCGCCTTGAAACCAACCATTGTGTATATACGCTGGCACAGATCAAAGGCCGTCGGGAGCTGTTTGCGGCTCATCGGACGGCCGAGGCACTGAGGCTTCTGCCGCATCGGCGAGATGGCGAGCATTGCAGAGTCTGGCCGGAGCGAATTTCAAGGGCGGCATTGCTAAGACGACGGGCGCCTACCTTGCGTACCGTTTGGCGCACAGCTGTTCGAGAAAAATGCAGTCGGTGCCAGTCCGTTGCTGCGATAGGGACCGAAGATGTCTCGTTCATATTCCATAAAGTTCGATTTTCCCGGGGTCAGCGCGATGCCTGGGAAATAAGTGGTCGAATAATGTCAGAGGTGGTGACGCTCGTCAGATCATCTCTTTCTGCTGCACGCCATTTTCCGGCTGCACGCCAAACATTCGGACAGTAATGTGCTTGAGCATCTAGATTAAGGCCAGAACAAGTTAGCCATTGAGCGGGTGAAGAAGCCGCCGCCGCCGCCGTGCCGCAGCGAGAAGGAGATTAAGGGTCTAGCCGAAAAAGTAGTCGGCAAGGCGACATTCTCCGGCGGCGACATCAAGCTCTCTATTGTGACAGTATATGCGCCGGCGTTTGGCGATTCCGTCGAGGAAGAGCTGCAAATGCTAATACACAGGTTTTCCGCCCGCCAGGGCGAGGGGATAATTTCAGCGCTGGAGGGCGGTCTCGGCCGAAAACCATAGGATAGCGCAACAAACATAGAGGTAGCATGCGGTAAAAAAAGGAGGCCCTGAGACAACTTCTCAGAAGCCTTTCGCGTTCGCTTGGGTGACATTGAGAATCTCACTTCCGCGATTTCACGGTCAACTTCCGCGATTCAAGTCAGTCAAGAGTCTCCATGAGGAGATCTGACACCATTTTGGTGAGCGCTTTCGCTTTGCCAAAAGCTAGAGGGCAGAACCATGACGGGACATATAGCGACGACGCCCTTTGGGCGGCGAACGATGACGCTTGGCCAAATTGCGAGCCAGGTGAAGGCAAGAGCGGCACCGAAGGATGCCGCCGTTCACAAGTGGCAGACTTTTCAGCATATCAGAGAGGCCCGAGATCTCCTCGGCGCCACGGACCGCGCTCTGGCGATTCTGAACGCGTTGCTGTCCTTCCACCAGGAGACGGTTCTCACGGGTGATGGCGATCTTATTGTTTGGCCGTCGAACGAGCAGTTGATGGCGCGCGCCAATGGCATGCCGCCTACAACGCTTCGCCGGCATCTCGTCGTTCTGGTCGAATGCGGTCTGATCATTCGCAGGGACAGTCCTAATGGAAAGCGATATGCAAGGAAAGGTCGGGGAGGCAAGATCGAGCAGGCCTTCGGCTTCGATCTGTCGCCGATCGTCGCGCGGGCAGCCGAGTTCAAGGACATTGCGGATGCCGCCCAGGCCGAGAAGCGCGCATTCCGTCTCGCAAGGGAACGACTGACGCTCCTGCGACGGGATATTGTCAAGCTGATCGATACCGGCACCGAGGAAGGCGTGCCAGGCAATTGGGACCGGGTGCAGCAGAACTACCAGGCCATTAGCAGCCGTCTGCCGCGCTCTGCTCCACGTCAACTCGTCGAAAGCATCTGTGAAGAGCTCGAGGTGCTATGGCGTGAGATCCGTGACGCGTTGGAATCGTTTGCGGATTCATGGAATACGGACGCCAATGAGTCCCATTTCGGTCGCCACATACAGAATTCAAACCCAGACTCCAATTCTGAATCTGAAAGCGGCACAGGAGAAAGAAAGGAAGCGGGCTGCAGCGCCGAAGGTACTGACAATCTGCGGAGCCAGCCAAAGCGGGATTTGCCATTGGAGATCGTGCTGTCCGCCTGCCCGAACATGCGGGAGCTCGCCCAGAGCGGCGAGCTTGGCCACTGGCGGGATTTCCTGGCCGCGGCCGAGCTTGTCCGGCCCATGTTGGGGATCAGCCAGAGCGCCTGGCGGGAGGCCAACGAGGTTCTGGGCGAACGGCAGGCGGCGATCACGGTGGCCGCGATTTATCAGCGCGCTGATCAGATCAACAGCGCCGGCGGTTATTTGCGTAGCCTGACGGACCGCGCTCGGGACGGGAAATTTTCGACTTGGCCGATGGTCATGGCGCTCTTGCGCGCCAAATTGGATGCCGAAAAGACGCTCTCGAAAACCTATGGCAGGGCGCCTAACGATGGCGTTCGGAATGAAGGAAACGCTTCTGATAGCCTGCGCAGACCGAAATCATGATGCTGCATGTTTTTTTGAGCCCGCGTACCGGCCGCCGTTTCCATTGATCCAGCCAGCGCCCGGGTCCGGCCGGGGGCTTATTCGACGCCGCAAGACCGTTGAACGCCTCAAGCAGCGCATCAATGATCGCCTGGCCCGAGCCCCTATCGTGTCTCACCGATTTGGGCTTCGTTTGTGACCTGAGACCCTGAACTTCCTCCAGATTTGGGTAGAGTCCGTCGATCACGGAGACGGACGATGCGACCCTCGCGGTTCACGGAAGAGATGGGGTTGTCTAATCGCAATGTTGACGTCAAGTATCTGCACGTCTTAAGACGCGTGTGCCGGGTGCAGGGTTGTCTTCGCGGTCAACATCGGTTGCCGCATGATGGAGCTTCGCGGGGAGAGCCTTCAATGTATTCGACGCACTCAGCTGAGCCAGCGGTGCGACCCCATCTAGCGGAATGGCTCTGTCCACGCCCCGGCAGGGACGTCTCGGCGCGCTCAGAGACTGAACGCGATCCTCAAAGCCGTCACGCTGTCGCGCCAGCGGTCCTGTCGAAGAACTCGCCGGTCTTGAGCATCGCATGCATTGTCACCGCCAGTTTGCGGGCTACGGCAACGGCGGCTCGTTTGAAGCCTATCCTCTCCCGGAGTTTTAGACCCCATGTTCGCAGGCTGCTGTCGGCGCAGCTGCGGGTCAGGATGACCGTCGCAGCTTCGTAGAGAAGCCCTCGCAAATGACGATCGCCCCGCCGGGATATGTGGCCATCATAGTCGACCTCTCCCGATTGGTATCGTCGGGTAGTCAGGCCAAGCCAGGCGCCGACGGACCGAGATTTCTTGAAGTTGTCCGGCTCCTCAATGGCGGTCACGAACGAAGTCGCGGTGATTGCGCCGACACCGGGGATCGACACGAGTATTTGACACGCTCGGCTTTGACGCGCACCAGCGACAAGCTGACGCCCGAGTTCAGCGGCCCGAACGCGCATGCTGCGCCAGGCTTCCAGCATCGGCAGCACGATAGGAGTGAGCCCGTCCTGGTCGACAAGGAGATTGCGGACATTCCTCTCGAACGTGCTTCCTTTGCCGGCGGGAACAAGCAGTCCGAATGTCTTCATGAGCCCTCGGATCTGGTTTGAGAGTTCGGTCGTGATCCTGACCAGCCTGCTGCGTGCCGCCACGAGCGTGCGCGTCAGCATGCTGTCGAAGCCTTTCACTCGCACTTCAACTTCTGCAAGATGCGCCAAACCGTCGGCATCGTTCGCGTCGGTTTTGTTCGCGGCCATGTCGAGCGCTGCTTTGGCATGACGAGCATCGATGCAGATCGCCGGCAAACCCTCTGCGCGCAGCGCATGATAGAACCACACCGATAGAGGGCCGGTCTCGAACACGACGCGCTTTGCGGCCGGCGCCCGCTTGCGGACAAGCTCGGCAATGACCTTTGGATCAGAGGCGCACCTCCCACGCCAGACGCGCTTGCCTTCACGTCGAATGGAACCGCTGTCTCTTTCATCGAAACATCGAGGCCGATATAGTCTTCCATGGCTGTTCTCCCTGAGATGCCTGGGCCCGGTGCGAATCGTGAGCCCGTATTCCATCCTGTCGGGGAACAGCCACCCACTTCCATAGCTAAGACTTGGGAAACTCGCTCCCGCGATTACCCCATGTATTCGGTTCAGCTCGTTGAACGCCTGGTCCCTTTTCGGATCATGACGTTTGTCTGATGCTCAGAGCCGACCTGGCAAGAGGAGATCGGCATGAGCGTTTATGCAGGACTGGATACTTCACTCGACGCTGTAGGTTATCGCCGAGACCGGCGAGATGCTATGGCAGGGAAAGGTGCTCGGTGACCCGGATGCCGTGACGGCTGCACTTCAGCGATGGCGGGACGATCTAGTTCGCGTTGGCTTGGAAGCCGGTGCGACATCGGAGTGGATCGGCGGACACTTGGTCGACGAGGGCTTCCCTGTCGTGTGTCTCGAGAGTCGACATGTCAAAGCGGCTCTGGGCGCGATGACGGTGAAGACGGACCGGAATGACGCGCAGGGGATTGCACAGATTGCGTAGGCTGAGCTGTCCACGGAATAGCGAGCGCTCGATGCAGGGCGCGGTCCGGACGAGTTCGCATGATCTGTCGTTGCCGCTTCCCGAGCACGCCGAAGAGCTTTGAACCGATCGGACCCACGGACACCGTCATGCCGGCGGCTGCGTGCCGACCGCGAACAGAAGCAAAGAACCTGCATCGAACGTCACGCCTTGACTGGAGGACACCGAATACAGAAGCAGAACATCGGGATGCTGAAGGAGCAGGAGGCCGGTGCGAAGACGGCGGATGTCTGCCGCAAGCACGGCATCTCGGCAGCGACGTTCTACAAATTCAAGGCCAAGTTCGGCGGGATGGAGGTGTCCGACGCCCGTCGCCTGAAGGCTCTGGAGGACGAAAACGCCCGGCTGAAGAAGCTCCTGGCCGAGCAGATGCTCGACAACGCGATCCTGAAGGATGTCGCCGCAAAAAAAATGGTGACGCCCGATGCGAAGCGGGAGGCGGTGGCTCATGCCTGCGAGGTGCATGGGGTGAGCCAGCGTCGGGCGTGCCAGGCTCTGAACATCGACCGTTCGACGGTGCGCTACACCAGCACCCGTCCGGACGACGCTCCGTTGCGCGAGGCGATGAAGGCCGTGGCGGCGGAGCGCCGGCGGTTCGGCTACCGCAGGATCCACATCATGCTGGACCGGCAGGGCATCGTGATGAAGAAGCTGCGGCGCCTCTACCGGGAGGAGAAGCTGCAGGTGCGCCGGCGCGGCGGACGCAAGCGGGCGCTGGGCACGCGCAGGCCCACGCTCGTGGCCGATCGTGCCAACACTCGATGGAGCCTGGACTTCGTCTCCGACACCTTCACCGATGGCCGTCGATTCCGGATGCTCGCCATCGTCGACGACTACACGCGGGAATGCCTTGCATTGATCGCCGACACCTCGCTGTCGGGCCTGCGCGTGGTGCGCGAGCTGGATGCCATCATCACGCTGGCGTGGTCGGCCGGACACGATTGTCTCTGATAACGGCACCGAGCTGACCTCGATGGCGATCCTGCGATGGTATCAGGCAACCGGCGTCGAATGGCACTATATAGCGCGACAATCTGGCAATACGTCGCATTGCCTCGTCTGAATTGCTCCTGAATGTTAAGCCGTTGCCTCATCTGATCTGCTCCCGGCAGTGGTGTGGCAGGAGCAGATCAGATGAGGCGGGTAAGCGTGGCGACACGGAATGAATTGGTAGATGCGGTGAGGGAGCGTTATGTGCGGGGCGGCCGTGCCGAAAAGGCGCGCATTCTCGATGAATTTGTTGCCGTGAGCGGGTTTCACCGCAAGCACGCAATGCGGCTGTTGCGGAAGGGCCCGTCTCCGTCTCGTTCAGGCCGAGGCCCGATCGCCGTATTTATGACGATGCCGTTCGTGAAGCGCTGATCGTCATCTGGGAGGCGTCGGACCGGATCTGTGGCAAACGATTGAAGGCGCTGGCTCCTATTCTGGTCGAGGCGATGGAACGTCACGGACATCTTCGTTTGACCGCGGAAATCCGCACCCGCTTCTGACGATGAGCGCGGCGACAATCGACCGCGTTCTTGGCGAGGCTCGAAAGACCGCAGGAGGACGGGCACGACGCCACAGCGCGGTATCCACGGCGCTACGACGGAGCATTCCGATCCGTACTTTCTCCGACTGGCAGGACCCTCCGCCCGGATTTGTCGAGGCTGACCTGGTGGCGCACAGTGGCCCGGTGGCGAGCGGCAGCTTTATCCAAGCGCTTTGTCTCACCGACATTGCAAGCGGGTGGACGGAATGCGCTCCCCTGCTTGTCCGCGAGCAGAAGCTGCTGAGCGAGGTGCTGACGGAACTGCGGCGGCTCCTGCCGTTCCAACTTCTCGGCTTCGACACGGACAATGACAGCGTGTTCCTGAATGAGACTGTGCGCGATTACTGCCGGGACGGCGGCATCGAGTTCACCCGCTGCCGGCCTTACCGGAAGAATGACCAGGCATTTGTCGAGCAGAAGAACGGCGCCGTCGTTCGCCGCATTGTCGGCTATCGCCGGCTGGAGGGACTTGAAGCCGCCGCAGCCCTGGCGCAGCTCTATTCGACGGTGCGGCTGTTCGTGAACTTCTTCCAGCCGTCGTTCAAGCTGGCTGAAAAGGAACGTGACGGTGCCCGGGTGCGCAAGCGGTATTATCCTCCGGCAACACCCTGCCAGCGGCTGCTGGAAGACCCGCGGACGCCGGAATCCGTTCGCATGGAGCTGTTGCAGATATATGGGCGGCTGGATCCCGTCAGGCTGCTGAGGGACATGAGATCCGCACAACGGCGTCTTGTCGCCATCGCCGATCAATCGCCCACGCCCGCGCCCATGACCGAGCCCGCGCTCGATCAGTTCCTCTCAGGATTGCGAACTGCGTGGGAGGAGGGCGAAATCCGCCCCACCGCGAAGCTGAAACCAAAGCAAAAGCGAGAACGGCGGCGACCTGATCCTCTTGCAGGAGTGACCGACGAATTGCGGGCTTGGTTTGACGAAGAACCGTGGCGGACGAGCCGGGAACTGCTCGAGCGTCTGCAGGCGGAGCACCCAGAGAAGTACCCCGATCTCCTTTTGCGCACGCTGCAACGCCGGGTGAAGACATGGCGCAAAGAAAAGGCTCACACGATGGTGTTTGGTGCGCCGCCGTCGGTCGCGACCGTCAGGACAATGGCCAGCTGAACGGCCGCAGCCGTGGGGAACATCCTGGTGAGGCAACGGATGAATCGTTCGGGAGCATTCCATGGTGAGGCAATACGCGCTCTCACTTTGATTGCCGCGCCGCACGCTGACCAAGGCAGCGAGCTGCCGATGATCAGAAGGCGAGACGGTGAGAGACATTCCTGTGCGCATGCGCCAGATTCCCACCCAGGACTCTTATGTCAGGCGGAAACCACTAGAAGTGGACGAGCGCTCCCAACCGATGGCGAAGGTCGTGTTCCGAAGGAGCGGCAGCGCGACGGAAATCGCGATAGAAGAGATCGAGCGGCTGATGAGCGCAGGCGTGCAGTTCGGGATGGTGCTCGCCGATTCCTGACACGGGTCGAGCGCGTCCTTCGTCAGGCCTTGAGCGAACGAGGCTTGCGCTGGGCGGTCAGCCTGTCACGACGGCCAGAACGTCTATTCCCGATGTCGTGTTGATGTTCTCTGTCACGAAACAGGAAGGCGCCACAACCCCTAAACGCAGCCGCTCGCCCCCGATACGACGTTCGATTCCTTTGAAATCATACTTCCCCTTCTAACTACGAAGATACAACACAAAAGCTACAATCGGAACCAGTTTTCCTTAGACGCCTAAGTCGAGCAATGACATAACTATCGCTATAGGGCGGCGCGCGCTCGGAGCATAAATAGTCGTAACGTATAAAATGTCATCTATTGGATTAAGAATGGAATTATAGAAGCGAGTCCGCTCGAAAGGATCCCATGTCTCAAGCAAACAATCTAGCGGGTAGAAGTACGCTTGTGAAGACGATCGCGGCCTCAACCGCGACCGTCTTCATGATCGGGCAGGCCGATCTAGCCGAGGCAGCGGTATTTGAGCAAACCGACAACGGAAAGGTCATCGAAGTGAGGGGTGGCGCCCGCTCGGCGCTGCGCCGGAGGCAGGGCCGCAGTCGGCACTGTTCAATTTCGGTGCTGAGGCCGAAGCTGTCCCGCCGCCGCGGGCCCAGCATCGGTCCCCCATGGCGGGCGAGCGCTTGAACCTGAAGCAGAACGGGCCTCTGAGCCGGGACGCTTCATTGAACCTCTCAGGATCGCGAAAAATAACAGGAATCAACGAACAGCATCTACAGGTGCGCGCTAACTTAGTTCAAGGACGGCGGCAATTAAACCATTGAGAGGTAAATATGAAACAGAGCGTTTCTAACATTAATTGGACAAAATTTTTGTCGATTGCCGCTACTGCGGTTTTCCTGGCCCTTATTTTCGCTAGTCCGAGCGCGGCTCAGGATTTCAGCGGCGTGCACACATTCCTTGAGGCGATCGTGAAGGCGATCACCGGCCCGATCGGTGTTGCAATCTCGGCTTTGGCTGTCATTGCTGTCGGCTTCTCGTTCATGACCGGTCGGATGGACTGGACCTTCGCAGTCTCCATCATCTTAGGCATTGCGATCGTCTTTGGTGGCGCTACCTTCGTCAAGGGCTTGGCCGCCCACTGAGGGAGCGGACTGCCTCGCAGATCTATCAAAGGAGTATAGGCTATTCAACGCACAGTGCTCTTCATAGGCTTGACCCGAGAAGTCTCCTTTGCCGGATTGCCGATCATGTATCTGGTGGTCCTCATATCTATCGTGATGATCGGCTTCATCATCACCGCGTCGGTCGTTTATCTGGTAATCGTGGGGGGTATCGGCTACGGCGCGTTGCGTGCTTTAGCCGCCTACGATCCGAAAATCATCAATGTCTTCATCGCAACCGCGCGAAGCACGCGAATGAGCCCATCACTGTTGAAGGGTGAAGGACTAGTATACCATGCTTGATTTTCGTCCCAAAACCGAACAACTCGCCAGCGAGCTGCCGTATCTCAGCATCGTGGACGATGTCACACTGATGTTGCGGGATGGCGATCTAATGGCCTCTTTTGTCGTCGAAGGGCTCAATGCTGACACGATCGACACTCGACAGACTATGGAGCTGAGTAACACGTTTTCGCGCTTAATTGCACAGCAGCGCGGTGACGTTGGGTATTACGTCCACCGAATATCAGTTGAAACTCGGCCGACTATGCGGCCTGTCGAGGGGGATCCGTTCAGCGAGGAGATTGACCGGCGCTGGCGCGATTATCTTGAGACCATTGGACTGCGCGACCGTGTTACGATGGTCACCATTTTGATCCGACCACCGAAAAAGCTGACCAATCTTATCAGTATATTTGGCAACAAGGATACCCGTACTCGCGAAGAGATTGCCGCGCGCGCGGTCCGCCTCGATCAGATGATCGACGCCTGCTTGGTCAGCACAAGTGAGGCAAAGCCTCGTCGGCTAACCGTCTCGAATGGTGAATGGCTCAGCTTCTTGCGTACGCTGATCGACGGATCAAGTGGGCGGCTCATCGCCGGTAAGAAGTTCATCCCTGTCGCCGACCTTTTAGCAAATTCGATGATCACATTCCGCGGAAATATCTTCGAATGCGACAATGCGAACCCAGGCCTCAAACGCTACGGTACGATCATAACGGTAAAGGACTATCCAACCGCAACCTATCCCGGCATCCTCGACAGCCTCAATCTGCCGTATGATACCGTGGTCTCGCAGAGCTTTACACCCATCGACAACATTACCGCCCAAGCTAGGATCGCACGTGTGCGGAAGCAGATGAAGGCGGCAGAGGATGCGGCCATCTCGCTGATGGCACAACTCGAAGAGGCTGAGGACGATGTTGCATCCGGCCGCATCGTCTTTGGTGACCATCACTGCAGCATCGCTCTATTCTGCGAAACGCGGGAAGAGCTTGAGGGAGCTATGGCTTATGTTACGCGCGCGGTGCAGGACGCTGGTGCATCAATCGTGCGCGAGAACTTCTCTGCCCGCGCCGTCTATTTCGCTCAACATCCGGGGAATTTCAGATACCGCACACGAGCGGCAATGATCTCTTCCCAGAACTTCGCAGAACTTTGCGCAATGCACGGCTTGCCGAAAGGCAACCCACCGGAGCAATGTCCTTGGGGCGACTGCGTGACAATCTTCCCAACAGCGCGCGGCGAGACTTTCCGCTTCAGCTTCCACTTGCCGGGGAAGCTAGATCAGCGCACCGTCGGCCATACGCTCGTGCTTGGCCAAACCGGGTCGGGCAAGACACTTGGTACCGCGTTTCTGCTTAGCCAAGCCCAACGGCTTGGCACTCGAATTATCATCTTTGACAAGGATAATGGTTTCGAGATGGCGGTCCGCGCCATGGGCGGAACATATTCCTCGGTGCGTATGGGGCAGGAAACGGGCTTCAATCCTATGCTTGCAGAGGCAGATAATCGCGGCGTAGCGTGGCTATCCGATTGGCTTGCCGCATTGGCTAACAATGAGGGCGGACCATCAAGTCCGCTGCAGCTTCAGGCACTCCACGATGCCGTTCAGGCCAATGCAACGGCTGACCCTCGCCTGCAGAATTTCGCACAGTTCCGCAGCCAGTTGCGTGCGACTGACGATGATGGCGACCTTTATAACCGACTTGGCCGGTGGGACGAGACTGGCCAGTTCGGTTGGCTGTTTGGCGGCAAGGGGGTCGATTCGCTCGCTTTCGACAATCGGATCACGGCATTTGACCTCACGGAAATTTTCGATAACGACACCCTCCGCACAGCGTGGCTCAGCTATGTCTTTCGACGCGTGGAACGGCTCGTAGAAGACGAGGCTCCAACTCTGCTGGTTCTTGATGAAGGCTGGAAGCTGCTTGACGATTCGTACTTCGAACGGCGCCTCAAGGACTGGATGCTAACGATGCGCAAGAAAAACGTTGCGGTCGTTCTCCTGACCCAGCGTGTGTCGCACATCGCCAATAGCGCCGCCGGCGCAGGCATACTGGAGAGCGCCGTTACGCGTCTAGTCTACCCAAGTTCCTACAACACCGAAACCGAACTCGCGCCGCTCAACCTCACGCCGACCGAAAGCGCGTTCCTTCAGACAACCAACGTGGACAACCATCTCGTGCTGTTGAAATCGGGCGATGACAGTGTCGTTCTTGATTTCGCGCTAGGGGCGATCGGTAAGGGCATCGAAATATTGGGAGGCGGCCGTGGGGAAAAAGCGCCTGCAGGATGGCGTGACAGGCCAAACTTTCAAATGGACATGCTTCAATGAAACGTACCCTGATTTTTCTTACATTAACACTTGTCCCCCTTCCGGCCTGCCAATCCGTTCCCGCGGTGCGGGAGAACAATTGCGTCTGCACCTGGGAAGTCATTGACTACCAAACCGAAGGAGCCGTCACATGAATGTCGTTGTCCAGTCTATCGTTGTGTCTGGCCTTTTGCTTGCGGCCACGGGTCCGCTGGTTTACGCCGGAGAAACCCAGATCACGCCTTTACCCCTGCCCCCTATTGGAGCGCTCCCCCCGGCGCCGGTTGGCGCGCAGGCAACCTTCGACGAGAATGCTCTCGAGTTGCTGACGTCTATGGTTGAAATGTCCCGGTTGATAGGCGGTGGGATCGCACAACTCTTTGCGTCCGCAGTCACAGCTGAAAACCTGATGACTCGGATCAACGATGCGGCTCAAGCGCAGCGTGCTGCCATATCAGGCCCAAAGCCGTTCCCGGTCAACAATGGCGAGGCAGACGTCGCGGCCCGTGAAGGAGGGCCAGGTTTGCGGGAGATGGCCGACGCTGCTTTGGGCGGCGGGACGGTTGGGCCTCAAGGCGTTCAGGCAGCGCTTACCGGATTTATCAACCGCTACCGCTTGGACAACGCATTTGCGCTTCGAAATGACAAACTCCTCGATAAGGTTATTATCGCCCATGCATCGGCTCAAGGCGCGGTTACCGCCTCTACCGCAGAGGATTCCTATAAGCGCGCCAATGCGAGCATGGGCAGGATCAACGGCTATATCACTGCACTAGAATCTAGTAACGACTTGAAAACCAGCGTCGACATCAACACACGCGTGATGATCGAAATCGCGCAGCAACTCAACGAAACACTGCGCACCCAAGCCGCAATCGCTTCGCTGGCAGGATCGTACTTCATGGCATCAGGAGCGGATTCCGCCGAGCCGGAGAGCATCCGTGATCTTAAAGACTTCAACAGGTAATCGTTATGGGCGTGATTGCAACGATTGCCGATATAATCGATACGACGCTTGTCGATTATGTTCAGACAGTTTTCGAATCAACCGCTGGCCCAATCAGAACGCTACTTGGCGCTATAGCGCTGGTGGCGCTGTTGTTTATCGCTGTGAATCACATAATCCAGTTCCAGCCTGTTAATTACTCGACATACCTACAATGGGGGCTGCGTTATATACTTATTTATTCATTTGCCAGTGTGTGGGTAAATTTCCAAGGCATTTATACAATGCTCGTGGAGGTGCCGGGTGACTACGGTGCGCTTATGATGCAGGGGGTTGCAGCAGCGATACGGACTAAGGATCCCACTGTTCTCGATCCAGCACGGATAAAGGACACATATTCGGCAATGGATGAGTTCTCCCACGCCATCATGCGAATTGCCCATGATCACCTTTCGAACATTTCAATCTGGAAGCTCGCGAAGGCATTTCGAAGCATCTTCGTGGGCACGTTCATCCTGGCTGTGGGCCTCTTTTTTACCGCCGCATCAGCTATTATTGTGCTAGTCGGAAAAATAGGCCTCGCAGTATCGATCAGCCTGGCGCCTCTGGCCATCATCATGCTGATGATGCCTCAAACGAAGCAGCATTTCGAGAGTTGGACCCGTTTCACGGTTGGCTTCGCAGTTATCCCGTTGCTAACGGCCTCATTGATGACTCTTGTACTGTATGTCGCCGGTGATATCTATGCGACATCGAACGATGAGTTCGACTTCGTTTTCATCATGATCGCGGCGACCGTTCTTCTGTTCATGATCCCGACCATGGCAAGCACGCTAGCCTCTGCATCGGTTGCCGCTGTCGGCGCCGGCGCGGCCGGTGCCGCAGCTTCCATGGCCAAAGCTGCTGCAATGAAACTTCACACCAGCGGTCAACGATTGCGAGACGGCGCGAATGCAGCAAGCACCGCACGTGCCGCTGGCGCTTCGACGGGCGGGGCAGTGCGGTCGGCGATCAGCGCGATGCGCCAAAGCGCCCATATGCGGCAACAGCGTCGGGATGAGCGTCTTGCTCGCCGCATGATCGGACAGTCATCGCTGAAATCAGATGGTGCCGGAACTGCTGCTCGCCGTCCCGGCAGTTCCTCTCGATCAAGCAACCGAACCTTGTCTCCCGAACAGATCAATCTTTACCGCTGATTGTCCGAGGCGCGGAACAACAGGAGAGACGTGTGGCTGAACAAGCATTACAACATGCATTTGAAGACGAGGTCTTTTTCAGCCTTCGCGAGCAGCGCAACAACTGGGCGAAAATCGCGGTTGGTGCCGTCGCCGCGAGTCTTTTGTCGCTGGTAGCCCTGCTAGTCGTGCTGCCGCTCAAAGAAATCAAGCCCTATGTGGTGCTGGTTGACAAGACCACTGGCGAGGCAGAAAAGATCGTCCAGGTGCGGCCTGCCTCGCTCCAACAGCAGGAGGCCGTACTTCAGGCGGAACTCGTCTCCTATGTTGTCGACCGGGAAACCTACGCTCCAGCCGATAACAGCACCCGCATTCCTGACGTCATGGCCCGCTCATCCGACAATGCCGCGGAAACTCTCGCCCAAACCTGGCGCTCGAATTCGGCACAGTATCCGCCCACACTCTACGGCAACGACGTTCGAGTGCGAGTTGTGGTCAAATCTGTCTCCCTGACTCCCTCGAACCAGCCCAGCACAGCTGATCTCGCTCGTGTGCGCATCACTAAGTATCGTGAAGAAAATGCACGCGACACTGTCCAACGCAGTTTCATCGCCACGGTCGGCTACCAGTTCAAACCACAAGAAAACGCCACCTTGGAGTCGGTTTGGAAAAATCCGCTTGGCTTCAATGTCTCGTCATACCGGATCGATGCGGAAACCGCCAACTAAAGCTCTGAGGAAACAATGGTAAAAGCAGTGTTCCTGATTCAATTACTTTCAGTAATCACTGCCGTAGCACTGATAAATCCAGTGATGGCAGAGCAATCACCGGTGGGGTTTGCATCAGACGCGCGCATCAAACGCTATGTGTACGATGAGAACAACGTCTACAAACTTAACCTTTACCTGAAATCAGTCACAGCTGTCCAGTTCGCTGAAGGGGAGAATGTCGAATCAATTCTCATCGGCGATAGCGCATCCTGGGAAGTGGTCAAGCTCAAAATGGGCAATGTGGTCAGCTTGAAGCCTATTATCGACCAAGCGCTGACCAATATGACAATCTACACCGACCAGCGCGTTTATACGTTCGAGTTACGGTCAGTAGGCGAGGTAAAGGCAGGGATGAAGACAAGAGCCGACCAAGCGTTCCGGACAGTCTTTACTTATCCTGATAGGTTCAAGACGTTGGACAAGAGCCGCAGCCAAGGCGGTCCCATAAAGCACGACTACATGGTCTCGGGTTATGCGCAGTTCCGTCCGCTCGCGGTGAGAGACAATACGTTGCAGACGACTTTCGTCCTGCCCAAGGGCGCGCCACGGCCGGCAATTTTTAAGGTCGGTCATGACCGGGAGGAGAAACTGGCCAATTCGCGCACAGACGGCAACCATATCATCGTCGACGGCACCAGCGACTATTGGGTGATGCGAATCGGCGATGACACTGTCTGCGTGGGCAAGGCAAGCGCCGTGCACACGGCAAAACCAGCGAGGAACGGATTGAGGCGTGCCGGATAAATCGGGCGAAAGTGACCATCGACCCGACCACAATGCCGAACAAAAAGCGGTGGAACGGGAAAAACTGATCGAGGAACGCCGAGCTCGGCAGATGGGTAAATTAAAGCGCGGAAGTAACCGCAGGGTGGTTGTTGCTGCCATACTGCTGGCCGGTGTCGTCGTCGCGGTCGTGGTGACTTTCGGGCCGACACAAGCTCTGAAAATCCTCGGCTTGGGAGGTGACGATGAGGAAAAAACTTCGGAGATTGACCTGACTGTCGGAAGCGCGCCCACGAACCCTCAGCATCTGGACTTTCTAGTTCCCGAGCCGCCTGCAGTCGGCGAGACTGAGGCCGATCGCAACGCTGGGATAAACAAGCGACTTGATGAGCTACGCAAGGAGATCGATGCACTGGCCCGCCGGTCCAACGTTGGCTCGGACTTTTCACTCGCTGACGTCAAGAAACTGCTGGAGCGCCACAACAAAGAAATGGCGCAGAAGCTTCACGAGGAGCGCGAGAACGCGAAGGCCGAAGATGCGCGTCTGCGTGCCGAGGCCTCGCGGTTGGAAGTAGAGCGCAAACGCTTTGAGGATGCCGCCAAGCTCGACACCGAGAGGCGTCGCCAACAGGAAGAAATCAACACCAAGCAAAGAGAGTCGAATGGCGTAGTCTTGGACGATTCTGAGGCACATCTCGCAGCAGTTGGCGGTATGCCACAAATTCCCCAAAATCTGAGCGCGAACGATCGTTTTCTTGCCTCTGCAGCCGTTTCGGAAACAAGGACCTCAGTGTCTCGTGCTCTCGCTGATCCATCGTTTACCGTCGTGCAGGGCACGATAATCTCGGCAGTGCTTGAAACCGCCATTGATACAGAAATGCCGGGAAATATCCGCGCTCAGATCATCGAACCGGTATTCTCTTTTGACGGTTCTCGCATTCTGCTGCCAGCAGGGACAAGCCTGATAGGCACCTTCAATAACGAAACGGATATCGAGCAAAAACGCGTGCTGATCGCATGGAACCGGGCCATCACTCCCGACGGCAAATCAATGGCGTTGGGCTCCACAGGCACGGACCTCCTCGGTCGCGCCGGTACCAAAGGCAATGTGGACAACCGCTACGGCAAAAAGATAGGTGCAGCTGTTCTCATCAGCGCCATCACCGCTTTGCCCTCGGTCATTCCTGCTCCGACCGGCAGCAACAGGTCTTCCAGAGAAGGTGGCGCGACGATCAATACTGGAGGTGCTGGATTAAGCAACAACAACGCTGGGGGCCAAGCGGTATCTAGTATCGGCGGAGCACTTAGCAATCAAGGTAAGGGTATACTGGAAAAATACCTCTCGCTGCCTCCCGTCCTTGCTATCCCGCAGGGCGAGGAAATCCGAGTGTTCGTCAATCAAGATCTCGTTATTAGATGAATCCTTATCGGCCCAGTCGCGGCATTTCATATGTGGAGCAGTACTTGAGTCCGCTCCGGGACTATCTCGTGAATGACAATATCAATGAGTTGGTGATCAACCCCGACGGGTCCATTTTCGTCGAGGAAGCCGGATCGGTACATATGCATCAGATCGATGTGGCCTTGTCGGCGCATGCCATCAAGCGGCTTGGAGCACAGCTGGCCGGAGAGACGCGCAACACGTTGGGAGCGTTTCACCCGATCGTCTCAGGCCGCGTTATGGTTTGGGGTAGTTCGCAGCGCGTGCAGGTGGTGGTCGAGCCTGCTATCGAAGAAGGCGTGTCCCTGTCGATCCGCAAATATCTGACGCGAACTTTGGAAAGTGCCGATATCGACTTCGTTGACGGCGGGCAGATCACCGTGGATGCCAACCGTCGCGACCGCCGCCGGACAGTTGCCAATATGGCTAAGGCCGGCAGCCTGCAAGGTCTGTTCCGACAGGCGATTGACGAGAAGTTTAACATTCTGATTTCAGGCGGCACGTCGTCTGGCAAAACCACGGTCGCGCGCGCATTGCTGGCAATGTCAGATCCCTCTGAGCGGATTATCACCATAGAGGATGCGCAGGAGCTTTGCCCACCACACAAGAACCAGGTGGGGCTAATCGCTGACCGTAAGGGGAAATCTGCTCGCAGCCCGTCGAAGCTGCTGGAAAGCTGTCTGCGAATGCGCCCCGATAGGATCATTCTCGGCGAAATTCGTGGCATCGAGGCTTTTGATTTTCTTGAGGCGATCAATACCGGCCATCCTGGCGCGATAACAACCGTCCATGCAGACAGTCCTGAACTTGCATTCGACAGGCTGGCACTCATGGTGATGCGCTCTGGCGTGCAGATGTCCCATGGCGATATTGTCAACTATGCGAAAAGAACGATTGACCTGGTTGTTCAGGTGGGCCGACGCAGTGGCAGGCGTGGTGTCCTGGAAGTGTATTTGCCCTCGTAGCCCGGGCAGGACCGCAACGGCGTGCGTAACGGGTGCCTGAAGTGGGCGGAAGGCTTTGTTTAATACTCGGCCTCGCAGCGTGGCGGGCCGCGACGAGCCGTTTTTCGTTCCGAGGTCCGCGATGCGTGGCGGTGGAACTGCAGGGCGGGGCGGCTGCTCCTGCCGAAGACCACAGTCAGCGAGACGAGATCGCCAACCTATGCAAGCGCCTCGTCGGCCGTTGAAGGAGCGAAGGCGGGGAGTATCTATGATCTCGCGAGCCGCAGATTTGTCGCGCTTGGCGTCGGGGATCGACGCTGCTCATCGCGGTGGCCATAGGTTGCGCCATGCCTGCGCCTCTCGGCTGTTGCTGAAGGTCTGTCGATGAAGGAGAGCAGGACCATTCGGGACACCGCAGCGAAGCAGCGTAAGACGGTGAAGTGGCTCGCCCTACACTGCGCGTCCGGGGCTGCTCGGGCGGTTCGAGCCGTCCTCATCACAGGAGGACGAGCCGTGTCATACCAGCGGTCATGATGATTGACCGACGACATGCGCCCACCGCCTCATTCCGATTGACGTGAGGATTTCTGGATTTGCGAGGAGTTTCTGCCGGCCTCGCACGCCGCGTCGATGATGGCGTCGTAGGGGTCGAAGACTCGGTTTGAGAGTTTGAGAGCCAGTTGGAGCGTAACCATCCGGTCTGGGCCGCGGCAGACGCGCGATCTGTGCTAGACTGGGCGGATGGAGATCGACACGGACAAGATCGACGATGCGGTCTTGGCGCTGCTTTGGCTAACGCTGCACAATGAACGATGCGCCTGGAAGAGCTTCGATTGGAATGTGACGGATCGGCTGCATCGGAAGGGGCTGATTGCAGACCCTGTGAACAAGGCGAAGTCCTTGGTCCTGACGGACGAAGGTCTTCAGCGTTCGGAGGAACTGTTCCGCGCGCTGTTCACGCGGCCGAGGCCATAAGGTGCGGCGCGGCAATCAAAGTGAGAGCGCAGCGTCAATCAGGATGAGAATGCCGGCGGCTTGAGACGTAGGGAGGGCGTAGCCCGACCGCAGTTTCAAGCCGCCGGCGGCGTTCCTTTCGGAGCGTTGTCTGGTGATCGCGGCCGACCGGGTATGCCGGTGGTTTTCCGATTGGAGGAATCACTTTGTGCCCGGCCGCCACGTAACCGATCACCAAATGAGGCTTTTCATGAAGTTCCGGCAGACCCATACGACGGCCGTCGCGGCGGCGAAGGCGTCGATCAGCACGGCCACGGCCTATCGCATCGAGAAGGATTCGAGGCTGCCCTCGCAGAGGAAGGTTCCGCGACAACGGCGCCGCCCCGATCCGCTCGCCGACATTTTTGACGCCGAGATCGTTCCGCTGCTGCGGTCCGCGCCGGGAATCCGGCCGGTCGCAATCTTCGAGGAGATGCTGCGGCGTCATCCCGAGCTGGGCAACGCCATTCGCCGCACGATCGAGCGTCGCGTCCGATCCTGGCGCCTGTCCATGGCGAGGAACAGGAAGTCATCTTCCGGCAAGCGCACGAACCCGGCCGCCTCGGCCTGTCGGATTTCACCGATATGGGCAGCGCTGGCGTCACCATCGCCGGACAGCCGCTCGATCACCGTCTCTACCATTTCCGGCTCGCCTATTCCGGCTTCGAACATGCCCATGTCGTGCTCGGCGGCGAGAGCTTCGTTGCGCTCGCCGAAGGCCTGCAGAACGCACTCTGGTTGCTCGGCGGGGTGCCGCGCGAGCACCGCAGCGACAGCCTGTCGGCGGCGTTCCGCAACCTGGACAAGGTGCCCGCGCGGACCTGACGCATCGCTACGAAGAACTGTGCGGCCATTACGGCATGACGCCGACCCGCAACAATGCCGGCATCGCGCACGAGAACGGCTCCATCGAAGGTTCTCACGGCCATCTCAAGCGGGCGATCAACGACGCATTGCTGATGAGGGGATCGAGTGATTTCGACGATCTGGTCGTCTATCGCTGCTTCGTCGACGAGATCGTCAGCCGCGTCAACGCCCGCAATTCCAAGCGCATCGACATCGAGCGCACCGAGCTCCAGGAGCTGCCTGTCCGGCGCACATCCGACTACGAGGAGGTCACCGTGCGCGTCACCTCATCGGGCGGCGTCACGCTGCGCAAGGTGTTCTACACCGTGCCTTCACGCCTGATCGGCCACCGGCTCAGCGTGCGGCTGTTCGACGATCGGCTGGACATCTTCATCGGCGGCACGCAGCTCATGACCCTGCCGCGCGGGCGGGCCTCGCCATCCGGCAAACACGACCAGGTCGTCAATTACCGGCACGTCATCCATTCGCTGCGCCGCAAGCCGATGGCGCTGTTGAACCTGGTCTATCGCGACCAGCTCTTTCCGCGCGAGGCGTATCGGCGAACCTTCGACATGCTCATGGATCGTCTGCCGGAGCGGCAGGCCTGCCGCATCATGGTGGACCTTCTCGCCATTGCGCACGAGCGCGGCTGCGAGAGGGAACTGGCCGATCAACTGGACGCCTCGCTGCAGGCGCGCCGATTGCCCGACATGGCGGCCTTGCCGGAACGGTTCGCGCCGGATCCCTCCCGGTTGCCGAATGTCGTCGTGCGCCTTGCCCCGCTCAACGCCTATGAAGCCCTGATTGGCGCCAGCCTGACGGGAGACGCGGCATGAAGACCAACAACGCCGTCGATGCCGCAAGGCTGAGCCTGCTCCTCAACGAGCTGCGCCTGCCGGCCATCAAGGTCATGTGGCCGCAGTTTGCCGAACAGGCCGACAAGGAAGGCTGGCCCGCCGCCCGCTTTCTCGCCGCGATCACCGAGCACGAGCTGGCCGAACGCGATCGACGCCGCATTGAGCGCCATCTCGCCGGAGCTCGCCTGCTGCCGGGAAAGACCCTCGACACTTTCGCCTTCGAGGCGGTGCCGATGATCTCAAAGGCGCAGGTGATGGCGATCACCGCCGGCGACAGCTGGCTCGAGAAGGGAGCGAACCTGCTTCTGTTCGGCCCGCCCGGTGGCGGAAAGAGCCATCTCGCCTCGGCCACTGGCCTCGCCCTTATCGAGAATGGCTGGCGGGTGCTCTTCACCAGAACAACCGAGCTCTTCCAGAAGCTTCAGGTCGCGCGCCGCGAACTCGGCCTCGAAGCCGCCATCAACCGACTCGACCGCTTCCACCTGCTGATCCTCGACGACCTCGCCTATGTCACCAAGGATCAGGCTGAGACCAGCGTGCTGTTCGAGCTCATCAGCGCCCGTTACGAGCGGCGCTCCATGCTCATCACCGCCAACCGGAAGCGAATCAAGGGCGGATTTCACAGGCCCGAGCGAATCACATCCTCCCCCGATCGCAAAGACAAAACCGTTATCCCATCGACGTCGGGCGCCAGGTTTCCTGCGGGTTTCGCCAGTCGATCCCGGAGAGCAGATAAGCGAGTTGGGCAGTCGAGATCGTCACCGCGCCGTCGGCCGGCGATGGCCACAAAAAGCGTCCCCGCTCCAGTCGTTTGGTGAACAGGCACGCCCCCTGGCCGTCGTGCCAGATGACCTTCAAAAGATCACCCCTGCGGCCGCGGAAGCAGAACACATGGCCGCTCAAGGGATCGCCCTTGAGCACCTCCTGGACCTGCAGAGCCAGCGACGGAAAGCCCTTCCTCATGTCGGAGTGACCAGTGGCCAGCCACACCCGAACGCCAGTCGGGACCGGAATCATCCCTGGCGCGCCAGAACCCGCAGAACACGGGCAAGAGCGTTGTCATCGACCTGATTGTCGACCCGCACGAGATAACCATCAGAGAACTCGATCTCGATCCGCCCCGCACCCGGCGCAGGAGCACTGGTCATCCTTGGCGGCGAAGATTCTGTCGCTGCCGCGGCGTCGTCGACGACTTCAACCGGCAGAAAGGCGCCGGCCGCACGAGCGCGTCTCACCCCAAACGCGCGACGCCAGCGATAAATCAGCGACCGATCGAGATCATGGCGGCGCGCCACCTCGGTCACCGTGACCCCGGGCTCCAGCGTTTCTGAGACAAGCTGCTCCTTCAGCGCCGTCGACCAACTCCGACGCCGGCCTGTCCCACTCACAATCTCCATCCGATGAATGGACACGTGGCTATCCTCGCTGCTTGCATCGTGGTCATTGAATTCAACCACGACAACAGCGCTTCACCTCCTCACAAACAAGGCGGTCCTCACCGGGTGCTTACGTTAGAGCGCGGGTATGGCCAGAGGTTTCCACCGGGTTGAGTTCGGGGAATCGCGACGGCAGGAAGATCGGCGTGATGTTCTCCGGCACGTCGAGATTTGCCGTTGTGTGCCATCCAGCGCGATCCATGTGCAGCACAGCATGCGCGCCCTTGGCGACTGGCGGCTGATCTCGTCGAGGTGGAGCTGCATGGCTTCGGTGTCGGCATGCGGCAAGGCCAGGGCAGCCCTTTGCCGCGTGCCGGGCAGATGGCTCGAACAATTAGGCGTTCTTAGCGCTGGTCGGCGGGCTGTCGGGGACGCGTGCCACGTTTTGCCCATTGCCGAACCGAGCCGTTCTTCTGTCCCATCCGGGCTTCATCTTGAAACCATATCTCCACCCATATGCCTTTCGGCAGGTCGGCCAGATGGGCCTTCAGCGTGCGCGGGAAATTTTTTTAAATGCCTCGATGTGGGGCCACTCCACCACGAATCCAGAAGCCCATCCGGCCCGGCTTCGTTGAAGCGATGCACCCAATCGTGCAAGGTTCTGGCGGTCCATTCCGCCGATCCTGGCAGCGTCCGCCCAGCTCATGCCGTCAAGCACCGCCGCCAGCGAAAGCAAACGGCTGCTCTGCCGCGCGTCCTTCGAAGCCCGTGCCAACGGCGAAGCTCCGAGGCCGAATAGTATGTCCGCAACTGAACGGCTGATCCCATAGGCGAATCCCCTTCGCCCCAAAAGAATCATAAATCGGGTCGCGGAGGAATCCGGGGGAGCGAGTCAGAAATCGGCACCGCTGGTATCAAATATAACCATCCGGTCTGGCTCCGATTACCCACATCGTCGGCGGGCCTATTGCCCCGTGTGAATCTGCCGTTCTGCCCGTGACGCCGAGGCACGGAAGCGTCACGGACGCGAAATAAGACCGGCAACAGCGAAGCCGCTTGGCAGGAGGAGGCTCAGCGGCGCTCGAACCACAAGGCTCATGAACGGGACGGGCTACGAACAATCGAGTATTGCTGGATCGAGTTCCCTCGGTTACTGCTGCAGGCCCGCGGCTGTGCAAACTCTAGGCAGCTTCTGTACTCAACGCGCTCAGGAAGCGAGCTATCGTTGAAAAGTTACGATCAGACCAGGAGCGACAAGGTGGGGTTGCGCGTCATGAGCAAGGCCAGCAAGATCAGAAGCGTCCTTATAGTCGACGATGACCCCGCGCTTATCCAAACCATGGAAGAACACCTGCGGGCCAGCAATTTGTCAACCACTGTGGCGGATAAGCACACAGAAGCGTTAGCGATCTACGAAAAGCTGAAGCCGGACGCTATCGTCGTCAATTTGGATTTTGGCCAGGACAATGGCCCCCAAATATTGCGTAATCTCCGCAACCGTGGGAACGTCCCGATCATTTTGATTGGCAACCGCCGGGGCGATAACGATATAGTGGTTCGGCCCCAAGAAAACCATCGAAAAACACAATCGGGAAGATGGCTTTTCGGGGGATGGTCGCTATGCCTGAAGACTCGCCAGCTCCGTGAGCCTTCAGGCGCGGTGGTGGCTCTGACAAAAGGAGAATATGCGCTCCTAGTTGCTTTCGTCGAAGCGGCCCAACGGCCGCTCTCGCGAAAATACCTGCAACGGGCCACCCGGATCCACGAGAATATTGTTGATCGCAGCATCGATGTTCAGATCCTCCGCTTGCGCCGGAAGCTCGAAGTAAATGCGCGCGCGTCGCAATTGATAAGAACGGTGCGTGGCGTTGGTTATGAATTCAGTATTCCGGCTGAGCGGGCTTAAGCGCCGGGTTATCGATGCCAGTGATGCTGTCGGTATGGCGGTGCTGGCCGTCAAGCCCTGCGGCAGGCTGCCTGTGGCTGATCGCGTGTGCGTACTCCTCGGCAAGTCTCCTCTCGGCGAAGCTGTTGAGGCGGCCAACGACGGCAGCCGCGAGCGCATCAGGATTGCCGATCACCGGCTCGATCGCGCGCTGGCTCAGCTGAACACCTGCAGAAGATGGATGAATTCGTAGCAGCCTCATCCTGACAGCTTTTAATTCTCGCTTAGTTCAGCAATCCGGTGCAAGTGGCCCGTGTTGCATTCGATTATCTGATTGATGCGCCCAATGGCGCCTGCCTTCTGTAACGCTATTATTGCCCGATTGACTTTTGGCCGACTTGCTCCCAAAAGCTCTGCGATGTCGGACTGAGTGAGCGATAGTTTGAGACTCGCGCTTGGTGGCAATTCATTACCGTGGACCCTCCTGAGCGTTGCGAGAAGAAAACGAGCGACCCGGGAATTGAGGTCATAAAGGGCGATGGTTTCCAACTGCTCGGTAGTGCCCCGCAATAGTGCGCAGAGATAACCGATTGTCGCGCCGGCGGCCCTCGGCGAAAGTGTGATCAGGTCCATAAAAGGCCTCCTAGCAATGACGAAACCTTCGGAGGCCACCTGCGCCGTGGCGTCAGCAAATCGAGGCTGATCGTCAAGCATGGCCATCTCGCCGAACAGTTCCCCAGCTTCGAGTTGCCGTAGCACCAACTGACGGCCCTGTGCTGTGGTCAGAGATAGCTTGATACGTCCAGAGATCACGCCAGCCATATAGTTTCCCCCATCACCTCGAAGGAAGATAACGGTGTTTGGAGGCCATCTGCGATAGCTTGAGATACCGGCGAGCGCGGTGAGGGTTTTGTCATCGAAGTCTCGAAAAATCGGAAAGGAACGCCAGGAGGCAAGGCTTATGCTCATTTAGGTTATATTGATTCCTCAATTGTCCGCGAGTTCATTCGCGCCCACAATGCGCTGCAACTAGAAGCGGCACGCCGGCGACGTGGCGCCAGCGACAATCGCGCCAAGGCGGCCAGAGATACGGTCGCCGCCATACTTCGAGCACTGAAGGCGACCTGGTGATTGGACGCGACGGGGGCGGTCAAGGTCCTTGTGGCGATGAAGATCCGGGGTGGGGGAAAGCCGCACGCCAGATCTATGAGCGAAAGCCCAATGGCTGAGGCTGAGCTACTCGACCATCATTGTAGAGGATTCAGAAGCTAAACACGAAGGTGTCGGCGTGTACGCTCCTCATTGTACCCCCTGTTCAAAGCCGCTTTTGTCTGCATGTCCGGTGACTGATTTCGCATCGAAGGTTTTGGGGGCGTCTTTGGTTTTGGCGTCGTGCCGCGCCATGGCTGCAGCGATGGCGTCTCTTCCAGTCAGGCGGTTGGTGGGCTGATTGTATAGCGTCTCATTCACGCCTTGCCTCTGAATTTCCTGTATTATCCAAGGGATGTTCGTTTGAGGCCCATTGCTTGTGAGGTCGAACTTGTCATTGGTCCTTTTGGGCCAGTTTTTTCTGCTATGACTCGGTCCCGAGTCGCGGCTCCCGAGGGGAGGATTCGGCGTTGTGCCCGCCATTCGGATCGGACTTAGCGCGCCTGCGCCAAGCGCGAGTTAGAACAATATACTACAAAGAAGCTTAGCGTGGTACATCGTGATACCAATCTTCGTTATAAGAGTGAGTATCGTAACTCCGCGAGGTGATTGTAAAGAACTGTATAGGAGAGCTAAACATATATCCGGTTTCCCACGACGTCAACATGTTACCGGTGAGATTGCGTTTTAATAGGCTACATTTGAGATATGGCATAGTATGACGCCTTCTTCTCCTGTCTTTTTCGGGACGAATGTCGCGCCGTGGGTCACTCGCCAAACGCAGACGATAATCGCCGCCGTAGAGCGCGTCCGCCAGCACCCATCGGCAAGGCGCGCCGGCATCGAGCGCTGCGGCGATCAATTCCCGCGCGATCTCGATCTTGGTGGCAAAGGCTATCTCCTCGGGCACCTGCGCCCTGACGCGCCGCGCAGTCCGTGGCCCAAGCTTGCGGCAGATACAGCCGCCGATCGATCAGCGCCTGCCCAAAGCGGCTGGCATAGGCCAGAAACACGCCGATCTGGCAGTTCTCGATCCGCCCCGCTGTGCTCGATTACTGCCGCGCAACCCCGACCGACTGATCCCCCTTCTTCACAAAGCCGGTCTCATCGACCACCAGCACCCCGTCCGCGTCGCCCAGCGCTTCAATCACTTTAGCGGCGCACGAGATCGCGAGAAGCCGACCAGTTCCTTCCTGCCTTCCGGCGTCGCGCCGATGACAACCAGCAAGCAGGCGGCATCATCCTCCATGCGCGCGTGAAGATAGACCCCGTCGGCCTAGATGTCGACATAATAGCGGGCCGAAAGGTCCGCGCTGCCCGCGATTATAGCCGGCCTGCCACTCCTCCTTCAGCCGTCCCGATCACCGACGACGACAGGTTCGGTGCGTCCTTGCCGAGAAGCGCGGCAAGCGCCTCCTGGAAATCGCCGGTCGAGATGCCACGCAAGTAAAGGACCGGCAGCAGCGCGTCGAGGCTCTTCGTCCGCCGCGCCCATTTCGGCAGGATCGCCGAAGTGAAGGTGATGCGGTCGTCGCCGGCTCCGCGGCCCGGTCGCGCAGCTTGACACGGCTCGCCGCAACCGGGCAGATCCCCGTCTTGATCGTTCTCTCAGGACCATGCCCGTGGCGTACCAAGCGGGCCCGCCCATCGGCCAGGCGCTCGTCAGCCATGGCGGCCAGGAATGCATCGGCTTCCGCCTCAACGGCCTGCGCCAGAAGGCCGCCGGGCGCCCTCGCGCAGAACCGATGACAGGGGATCGAGTGTGTCGGGATGGGGAAAGGAAACAACGGTGGTTATCTGTCTTCATGGCTGCAACAACAGAAGGTGCGGTTCAGCCGCCTTGGCGCTTTAAAACGGCATTCCTGATTTTTCAGACGTAACACAAAATAGGTTGACCATTCAAAATACATGCATAACACCGATAAGAACTCGAGTGGCCCCGACGCGGGTCAAGAAGATCTCAACAAACGCAACCTCCCAGCCGACAAGGTAAATTTGGCAACGATAAGACATTCGTGGACAACGACAACCGACGAAATGCTAGAGACGTAAATGCGTCATCGAGTGAGAGTTCCAGCGACAACCTCACTAGAATTAGGATGGCTGCAGCGCGAGCCCAGGCAGCCGCGGTTAAGACAGGCAAATGGCTAGTTTGAAGCAACGAAACGCCGTGATGACGCAGCCAAGAGAGCGGGCCTCGACGCGCGGGGCTGTAGCCTGTACCGGACGGGGATAATCGAGCCGTGGACTCACGCCAGAAGAGGGATACCGTTCTGCTCGGCGGGGCGTTCTCGCTGGTCGCGGGACTGTTCCTAGCGAGCGCCTATGCCAACTTCCAACATGGCGTCACGTCGCAAGCTATCCAGGGCTTCGACATCCTTGCTTTCTGGTACGAAACGCCCTTCTACAACGGCGATGTGAGGCCAGTCTTCTATCATGGACTAATGATCACCGGCCTCACCGTCGCCGTCACTTTGTTCATTCTGGCTATCATCGTGTTCAAGCCACAGCACCATGGCACAGCCCGCTGGGCCCGCTTCGGCGAGATGAAAAAGGCCGGTTATATCATGCCCTACCAAAGGATTTCTGGACCGATCTTTGGAAAGACAATAGGTCCGTGCTTGCCCGGGCAATATCTAAGCAATGGTGATCAACCACATAGCCTGGTGGTGGCGCCGACTCGCGCCGGGAAGGGCGTCGGTGTTGTTATTCCCACACTGCTGACCTTTAACGGCTCGGTGCTGGCGCTCGACGTCAAGGGAGAGTTGTTCGAACTAACCTCTCGCGCGCGACAAGCCCGTGGCGACCGAATCTTCAAGCTCGCCCCGATGGACCGGGCCGGCCGCACACACAGCTACAATCCAGTCCTCGACATCGTCTCGATGCCGCGGGAGCGGCAATTCAGCGAAGCACGGCGTCTTGCTCACAACCTGATCGCGCCCAAGGGCAAGGGGTCGGAAGGCTTTATCGACGGCGCACGCGATCTTTTCGTCGCCGGCATTCTGGCTTGCATCGAGCGCGGCACCCCTTCGATCGGCGCGGTTTATGACCTGTTCACGCTGCCGGGAGAAAAGTACAAGCTTTTCGCTCAACTGGCAGAGGAGTGCCAGAGCCCAGAGGCGCGGCGCATCTTCGACAACATGGCCGGTAACGACACTAAGATTCTTACATCGTACACTTCTGTGCTGAGCGACGGCGGCCTCAACCTTTGGGCGGACCCGCTGATCAAGGCAGCGACCACGACATCCGACTTCTCTATTTATGATCTGCGCCGCGACCCGACGACGATCTATCTTTGCATAAATCCGGATGACCTTGAGGTGATAGCGCCGCTAGTTCGCCTGTTCTTCCAACAGGTCGTGTCGGTAATGCAGCGGACCATGCCAACCAAGGCTGAGATATTCGAGGTCCTATTTCTGCTTGACGAGTTCAAGCATCTCGGCAAACTGGAGACAGTCGAGACGGCCGTCACCACCATTGCCGGCTACAAGGGCCGGTTCATGTTCATCATCCAGAGCCTGTCGGCCTTGACGGGTGCCTATGGACAGTCGGGCAAGGAAAATTTCCTCAGCAACACCGGCGTGCAGGTCTTCATGGCAACGACCGACGACGAGACGCCGACCTACATTTCAAAGTCAATCGGCGACTATACCTTCCGGGCCAAGTCGAAGTCCTTCAGCCAGAGCCGTATGTTCGACGCCAACATCCAGCTCTCGGAACAGGGAGCCAACCTGCTACGACCGGAACAGGTCCGCCTTATCGATGAGAACAGCGAGATCGTTCTCATAAAGGGCCGGCCGCCGCTGCTCATTCGTAAAGTGAAATATTACTCAGACCGCACCCTGAGCCGCATCTTCGAGAGCCAGACCGGCCCTTTGCCGGAGCCGATCGGACACTGCGGAACGCCCGCTAAGTCCCCCCCAACACCCGCGCACGAGCGGGACCAGGCAGGCGACGCTGGCGGCGCGGCCGATCATGCTTTCGGAGTGGGCAAAGCGAACCATTTCGCTACGGATGACGTCGACGTTGGTCAGGACGAGAAATACTAAGACGTTGCCGACCACTATTCGGAAGAGCATCGGCTCGAGCACAAGGCAGACGAAGCAGCCTTGGAGGAGGAGTCCCCACATAGGGTGGTACATGAGGCTATAGACAAACAATGGCTGGAGGAAGATGGCGAAGATCATGGCCTTGAGGGCGCTAAAGCCCCTCGGGCCAAGCCCATGCCGGAGCCGCAAGAAGACCGCGCCCTGAACCCCCAGCGCGAGCTACTTGATCGGATCATCGCCTTGCAGGAGCGCGGCATCGGCCAATAGTTCATGCGAGAACGGTGCGGAAACTCGGATGAGCCACGTTAATCAACGTCGAAAATTCGCATTAAATTTTTTGCTCCTCGTTTTGTCCGGCTTTGTAATTTCGTCATGTTCCCGTCCTGACCGTCCTGACCGTCCTGAGGTGCTCCCCGTCTTTTGGATCAGCGCGGGCCGGAACTTCCGGGAATATTGAGGTGCTGCTCCCGGCATGGAACCCGTGCCCGGTTGAATGCCTTCCAGGCAATGCGCGGTATCGCGCTGATAAATGCCGTGTGCTGGTCGCGGAGGTCGGCGACTTCACGCGCTTCTCCAGTCCACGTCAGGTCAAGGCCTATTTCGGCCTGGTCCTTGGCGAGCAGTCGAGTGGCGAGACCGTCTGGCGCGGCGCATGACCAAGACCGGCATCACCCATGCCCGGCGCCTTGCCGCTCGAATTCGCGAGCGGGGTGTCGACGTATTTGGGTTCGGTGAACAAAAGACCCCGGGCTTTCGGCAAGCCTGTCCGTTTCATCTACACGGAGAACCTGACGGTGACGGCACCACCCGACAGTCAGGACACCACATCGGCCGCCAAGCCCCTGAAATCATCCAACGCCACACGCCGATCATAAAGAAAATCATCGCCTAGATGGAGAGTGAGGATGGCTGGATGCCACTCGGGGCCGTCGGCACCCAACTGGCCAACCTGGCCTCCGATTTCGATCCCCGCACCTTCGGCTTTCGCAAGCTGAGCAATCTGGTACGTAAGACGAATGAATTTGAAATCGCTCATCCCGAGGGCGGAAACATGCGAACCGTGTCAAACCGGTCCCTGCCGGGAAAAGGACCCGCTGAGGGCCGCTCGAGCCTTAACGGCTCGCATTGTTGGCACGGCGGGCGGTCTGATCGTCAACACTTGCGGGCGCAACTCCGTGTCGGATCTTTCGCGCCAGCCATGCCTCAAGCGCCTCGCCGGCGATGGGCTGCTGGGCAGGCACGTTGATGCGCGCCCACGCGCGATCGAGCACCACATCGTCGTGGAGCGACAGCTCTATTGCGAGCACGGTGAACCGAGCGCCGTCGCAGGTTGAATCGCGCCGCCGAAGCAGGAATTGAAGTTTCGCTTCGATCATGCCCGATTGTCATGGACAACCAGCGCTGCGTCCAATTCATTGGTTGAATCGTTCAGCCTTCGGCGATTCAAGTCGTTGATGCTTGCGAAGGGAATCGGCCGGCACAACATGGCATAAGGCAACAGCCCCATCACCGTCCTGTTCATCGCTATAGTTGGAAGGCGTGGCGGGCAGCCAGGCACCGAACCAACTGTTGGTGAAGCGGTCGGTCACACGTTCCAAGATCGATCGGGCCACGCCCAGCAACGAGAGGGAAATGCTGCTCCATAAGGCTGAGCCGGATTGCGGCGGCGGCCGGAAGTTTCCGGCCCGCCTGCTTGCAAACCGAGCCCACCTCTGAATGGCCGCTCCACACATGAGGACCAGTAAGATGCGAATTGGAAGTAGGCATTTTAAGGGCTTTTCGACACCAAGGATCGTTGACAGACTGGGAGAGACACTGAGGACAAAAACTGCGCGCCGCGAAGCGGTTGCCTCACCTGCTGCGCTTCGTACTCTGGGGTCGGAACAAGAGCTGTTCGAAATCGTACAACCAAAGACAGCAATGTCCTTGTTATCCAATGCTTTGCGATTCTTGGGGCTCGGAGCAAGGAGATCGGGATGTCTGAAACGCTGCTGGCGACCGAAACTTATCGGGCGGCGCAGGCAAGCGTGACCGACGGCTGGCGGCATAGGCGTTGCCGCCTCGCCCTGGCTTGTCGACCTGCTCAAGCGCAAGCCGCCAAAACTCGCCGCCGTGGCGCTAGCGAACAAGATCCTTCGGCGTTAGGAGCCAGGCGGCAAAGTGTCGGGCCGATCGAAAGGTCCCAAGCGCCGGCGTCTTCATCACCAGCAGTGACGCACCGATCGGCCCGACACCGGGGATTTGCGCCAGCCGCCGGCTGCACTCCTCGGCCCGATGCCAAGCCATCAATTTCGCCTCAACCGTCTTCAGTTGTTCTTGCAACTGCGCATATTCCTTTGCGTGGAGCGCGAACAGTTCCCGCGCTAAATCCGGAAGCGTCTCATCTGCCGCGATGCGCTCGAGCAACGGCTCGATCTTGCACATCCCCTGGCAGCAGTGAGCCCGAATTCAGCGGCATAGCCGCGGATCGCATTGGCCAGCTGTGTGCGATTGATCAACCGGTCGCGCAGGCCGATCAGCATGCCGCCTATTGTTCAGCGGTCTTGACCGGCACAAACCGCATCGTCGGCCGGCTCATCGCCTCACACAGCGCTTCTGCGTCCACCGCGTCGTTCTTGCCGCGCTTGACGTACGGTTTGACATATTGAGGAGGGATCAGCTTCACCTCATGCCCAGACGACTGCAGCAGGCGTGCCCAGTGGTGCGAGCCCCCCGCACGCTTCGATCGCAACCACTTTCGGCGGCAGCTTATCGAAGAACGCCACCAACTCCTTGCGCAGCAGTTTTTTGCGCAGCGCCGGCGCCTCAGTTGCGTTCACACCATGGAGCTGGAAGATGTGTTTGACGTGTCGATGCCAATACGAACAATTTGTTCCACGGACGGTCTCCATTTGCTTGAGATCTGTAACGACCTCATTCTGGCACATCGATGCCGTGCGGGGGGCCGTCCACCCCAACATAGTGGGAGGGCCAAAGGGCCGATCCCGGAGAGAAGCAAGACCCTGCGGAAGACACCAAATGCCAGAGAAGCGGAACGACTCGAAAGTACTTGACCTTGACCCTGCCGAATAGAGAAGTCCTGGCGGATCCAGGTGGGACGAACCGCAGTTGAGTATGGCCTCAAACGCCGCTTGCTAGAATGGTCTCGTCCTCCTGAGCCCTTGGCCGCCGCAGGCGGGATGTTGGTGCCGCTGTCTCGAACAGCGACCGTATACAAGCTGGATCTGGCTTCGGGCAACGAGGCCGCGTCATGTATTCGGACTCAGACCGTGGATGCCGCAACAACCGACGGAAAGCAAAAATGTCACCCTGACGACAGTTCCACATTGGCTCACCTCATATAAGCTCAACTGGCGGTACTGTTTGAGAAGGGCACAGCGCAGCACCGCCTCCGACGGCAACCCCTGCCGGCCCGCGCGCATGCGTCTCGACCACGCCCAGTTGATGGCGCTTCTGGCCGGGCTGGACTGGAAAAAGATCCGTCCGGCCAGGGTCAGGCGGCCGTTATCGACGGGCTGAAACCGGCCTGCGGCAAGATGAATCATGCGGCTGGAACGATTGGGAAAGCGGCTGTTTTTGTGCTCTGTTGCTTGCCATGGTTCTACCGGGTCTTGCCCTTCCCGACGACGTTGATGCACTGAAGGCGATGATCCTTTCCATGGCTCAGCGGTATCCTGCAAGTGGATGGCTACTCGGCCTATGACCAAGCTGGTCAAGGCACGGGTCAAAGCCGGCAGCAATGAACCAATCCGACTCGCCGGGTGCTGGGCTCACCTGCGGCGCAAATTCTACGACCTGCACATTAGCGGGGTCTCGCAGGCCGCGACGGATTCGATCATCGCCATGACCGAATTGTGGAAGGTTGAGGACGAGGTTCGTGGCAAGGATACTGGAAGCCGCGCCGCGCTGCGTCGTTGAGCGTGCAATCAGGCCCCAGACGATCACGCGAAAGAATAGTCTATTCCCGGCATCCCGGCAGCCACGGCGGTGGACGAACCTGGGCGACGGTAGCCACCTTGCTGCAAACTTGCAAAATGAACAGCGTCGATCCGCTTCATTGGCTCTCGCAGACCTTGACCCGCATCGCTCAAGGCTGGCCGGCATCCGAAATTGAAATGCTCATGCCGTGAACTTTAGGCCTGACGTTGTCGGCTGACCGCTTACGAAGCGGCGGCTCATGATCGCATGAAATACCTGCTCACGATCGAATGAAATGAGCGCTCACCATCGCGTGAAATGGCTGCACACAATCAGCGAAAAGCGCCTTCAAGCTGCCTGATTGCAGCAATTATCGTACTTCCTTTGCCTTGGCACGTTAAGTTTACGATGCCACTTCTTTTAATTCTTGCTGCCGGCATTTGGTCCAAAGGTTCGGACATGTCCGTACCGCGGTGAACTGCCCCAGGTTTCTGAACCAGCGGATGGTAGAGTTTTACGGCCACCTGGGTCGTCCTACGCTTTGGAAGCCGATCACCGCCCACGTCCTCCCTCCTGACGAGAACGTTCATCTAGCAACCTCGCGTTGTTCTGGAACTCCTCGGCAAACTTCCCGATCCAGTTCTGCACGTCCCGATCGGTCACGTCATTGCGCTCGATGGCGGTAGGGGCAACCATGCCGGCCTTGATGTCGCGCTTCGCGGCTTTCTCTTTCATAAAGTCCTGCGTGTCCCGATCGGTCACGTCATTGCGCTCGATGGCGGTAGGGGCAACCATGCCAGCCTTGATGTCGCGCTCCGCGGCTTGGTATTTGATATCGTCCTGCATGTCCCGATCGGTCACGTCATTGCGCTCGATGGCGGTAGGGGCAACCATGTCGGGATTGGCCCTGATGTCGCGCGCCGCGGCTCGCCATTTGATATCGTCCTGCGAGCCCGGATCGGTCACGCCATAATAGGTGATGATGTCAGTTGCAGTTCTAGTGCCAGCTGAATTACTCACGTCGAACTTGGCAATCGTGACACGAGAGTCTCGTGTTTCCTCCTCAAGCTTTCTCCATTCAGCCCGAATTGTCTGATCGCTCCCAATAAGTGCTCGGAACTTCTGATTGGTGCTGCGCAACGCCTTGATCTCACCAAAGGCAAGTGGACCTATTTCTATCGGGCTGTCGACAAATTCGGCAAAACCCTTGATTTCATGCTGTCTGAGCACCGCGATGAGGCCGCGGCCAGCGCTTTCTTCGCCCGCACGATTAAGAACAATGGCTGGCCCGAAAAGGTCGTCATCGACATGGCAGGATTGCAAAACATCAACTGGCTGCTGCTGTTGTTTTATGGATGGTTCTGGCTGATCGAGATCCTGCAGGTCAAATACCTCAACAACACGATTGAGCAGGACCACCGGTTTATCAAGAAGCTGACCCGCCCCATGAAGGGCTTCAAATCCTTTCAGTCTGCGTCAGCAACACTGGATGGTATCGAGGTGGCTCACATGATCCGCAAGCGCCAATTTTCAACCAGTGGCCAATCGGCATTTCAGCAATTCGCCGCACTCGCTGCATAACTGTGTCCAGCGATGGCCGCTTCTGCGGCCTTTTAAAAAGTTTGCGACAAAACCCTCCCTGGAACACGATCTAATTTTTCTGCGGTCAACTGCGAACGACAGCTTGATACATTCAAAATCAATTTAACCCATCAAATGCCGGGAAAAACACCTTACAAGCGTAACCACGTATCGCTTCAACAGGGCGTTCGCAGATGCTAGCTGTGGATGCGGTGAAGGCGATAGGAATATGATCAATGGTTGACTTGGCGGACATAAATCAGCTGCCGCATGAACTTACTCACGTCCCTAGGGACATCCTTTCGCAGATCGCGAAGGGTGCGTGCCCAGGCGTCAACTGCCGAACATGCTTGAACGCGGCGTCGCATCTGTCAACTTCGCGGCTCTGGACCGTAGGGATGAGGTCGATCGCAAAAGAGTGCCTCCACTCGCCGTCGCAATTCACCGGTGCGGTCACGGTGAATTTGCTAATCGCGGATCTGCTGATGCGCCTCCTGCGTCGCAGGGAGGAGGAAGGTCGGGGATGTGGGCCAGGAAGTAGGCTTCAGGTCGCAGGGCAACGCTCCCTATGCCCCAAAGAGCTGGGTTGATAATTGAAAATTCTGCGCACCCGCACACATCTTCTTCGGTCAAAGGAGCAGCCATGGCTACCGTGAAAGTCGATATCAATAACTTCCAGTCGGAAGTTCTGGAATCCGCAGCACCCGTCGTCGTCGATTTCTGGGCGGAATGGTGCGATCCCTGCAAGATCATTGCTCCGAGCCTCGAGGAAATCTCCGTCGAGATGGAAAGCAAGATCAAGGTCGCCAAGCTCAACATCGATGAAAACCCGGAACTCGCCGCCCAATTGGGCGTGCGCTCCATTCCGACGCTCGCGATCTTCAAGGACGGCGAAGTGGCCGATTTCTCGGTCGGCGCCAAACCGAAGCAAGCTCTTTTGAACTGGATTTCGAACGCTTCCTGATCGATATCGCTCAATCTGTACCGCAATGAAAACACCGTAGATTCGCCCCGTAAAGCGGGTGGGGTTCATAGTAATTTATGGGCGTTTGTACAGGGCTCAGCCCTTTGAGCTTCAGGCTGATGAGGTCGTTGGTTTGTGATAGCGGCTATAGTCCTCCCCCTCTTTCGGACTTGCGATGCTGTCGGAGCGATCGAGTGGCGAAGAAGTTTTTCATTGCGGCGTTGTCGAGGCAGTTGCCGCTGCGTGAATGCTGCGGCTTTCAAGCATGCCGTTGCCGGGTCGCGTGACCGCACTCAAACCAATGATGCCTGTTGTTGACAGGCTTTAGGCGATGCGTTTTGCTGGATCGGAGAGGGAATGGGCAGCACCGGAGAGTTGGTCGGACAAGCAGGGCGTCCTGATAGCGAAGGAGGCCCGCACCGCATCTCCGACGCAATGTCGGACCAGCAGAAGGCGCGCGAAGCGACGCTTTCCATCGCCGGCGCGGTGGCTGCCCGCGACGGCAATCTCGACGGATATTCGGATTCGGAGTTGGCCGATTGGGTGAACCGCTTCAGGAGATGGCCGGACCAGCAGAAGACGCGTGAAGCGACGGTTGCCATCGCCGGCGCGGTGGTTGCCCGCGCCGGCAATCTCGACGGATTCTCGAATCAAGAATTGGCCAATCTGGTGAACGGTTTCGGCAAGTGGCCGGAAGAAGAAAAAGCACGCAAGGCGATCGTTGCCATCGCCGGCGAGCTCGGTTCCAAGGGCCGTCGCTTCAGTACTTTCAGCACGCCTGCGCTAGTCAGGATCGCCAACGGTCTGTCGCGGTGTATCGAGGAGGGAGAGACCGTCGGCGAGGTCGCCGAACCCGCCTTCCTGAAGGACCGGCTGAAGCTGCTGGCGCACTACCTCCAAGCAGCCGAGGATCGGCTGCCGCAGGCCGATGTCCATGCCATCGCGAGTATATTCAAGGCGTTGGGCAATGCGCAGTTGTTGGACGATCTCGGTGCGCTGGCACGGCCGGGGCTGGACAGGCTCGAGGTGTTACGTGCCGCTCCCGAGTTTAAGCTCGACAACAACCTGGAGACGATGGGGAATCTTTGCGCCTCCCTGCTGCCACTAGCTCGCAGCCCGAAGCCGGTGTTGCGCTGGCACCGCACGTCGGCGCTGAACCTGCTCAACGCCATCCAGCCGGTGGTGGAACATAAGATCGATGCCCATCTCAAACTAGGCCAGGCCGAGCGCACCAGCGGCGCCAATGCAAGCCGCTGCTCGGCGCTTTCGATCTATCAGGTGCTCAAGACCCGGGCGGTGCTGGAGAGGCACTACCGGCTGCCCTATGTCGACGGCGACAAGCTCGCCTTGCAGGCCAGGCAGCAAGAGCTGCACGGCAAGACCAGGCAGATCCTGGACAGTGCCCGCGCCCTCATCTACGCCGACCTTTCCTACAGGAGCTGGAGCGTGATCGCCGAGATCGAGGCGAAGGAGCCGTTCGAAGCGCTCGACACCTTCATGGCGCAGAACGCATCGATGATCCAGGCCCAGCATACAGCCGCCAGCTTCGATGTCCATCGGGTCCTTCAGGCCATGGACCACGAGCCGAGACCGCCGCAAGGCGATGCCGGACTGATGCGGCTGCCGGTGGTCGACATCCAAGGCCGGCCGCTGACCAGCGAAGCCGAGCTGCGTTATTCCATTTTCCACCGCTTGACCTCGGGCGCGGTGAAGGTGGTGGCGGTGCAGCTAAAGGGAACTCCGACTGCCGCCATGCTGACACGCACGTTCACCGTGGAGGGCGTGCCCTACCGCATGGACCTGTTCGGCGGCAGCAAACTGAAGCCGCCGAAAAAGAGCCTGAACCAGCTTGCCTCTCAGCTGCCCTTGGCGGCCGAAGAGGCCCCAAGCGCTAAACTTTTGGCGATCCCCTATGCCGAGACGGCTCCGGGTACGGCCTTTGAGCAGCTGTCGCGGGACTGGGCGCCGTTCAAGGAAGCCTATTACTATACCCAGCGCCGCGGATTTGCTGCGCCGCCGGGCATCCCCGACATTGGCCCGCATGATTATGCGCTGGAAGGGTGCTTCAAGCTGTCCCTTCTGCCCGACCGCCCCGCAGGCGCAGTGCATCCCTTCCGGTTCGAGGGGCGAGACGGCGAGATCGCCTTGCGGCCGCATGACGGCTGCGGCTTCATCAGGGCCTCACTGGCCGAGCGCATGCCGTCCATTGCCCGGGCTCGCCACGACGCTCCCGAGCGGATGCCCGCCTTTGCCGATAAAAGGCAATCGGCGGTACCGCCCTCGGCGCTGCAACATTATCCGCGCAGCGTCGAGGTGGCACAGGAGACCCGCGAGAAGGCTCTGGCTTGGCTCGAAACCCATCAAAGCCTCACCGCCGAGCAGCTGTTCCGGACGGTCACGGGCGGGCATATCGAAGGTTCGGGCGCTATCGCCGTGCCGTCCAGCGACGAATGCCTGCATGTGCCGACGGGCAAGAGCAAGACCTTGACCCGTGACGCTGGCGTGCTTGTCGGACGCTCCCCCTATGACAAGCCCGACCTGCGCCCGTTCGCCGCCGACCGGGTCAGGTCGGCGCGCGATGGCGATCGAACCGCGGCGTTCCTGGATCGGTGCGTGGCCTTCCAATACAGCTTCAACGTCGCGCACAGGTCGGGGGCTGGGCTTGCCGCCGACGATCCGACCTTCTTTGCCAAAGGCATCTTGATCGTTGTGCCCGACGAAATGTGGCCGGCGGACTTCGCCGAGCGCGGGGTGGTGATGTCTGCCGAGGACGTAAAGTGCCATTCGCGCTGGCTGGAGGAAAAGGACCGGGTCACGGCCGACACCGCGCTCGAGTGCGTCGGCATCCTGCAGGCGACGGAGGTGTTCGCGCCCGGCTCTTTGGTTGCAGTTCCGAGCGCCGAACAAAAAATGCTCGACGGCGATTTTGACGGCGACGCCGTCGTCATCATCGGCGACCGGCCTCGCCTTTACGAGCATGTGCGCCAGTTCGACGCGCAGCTGCAGGCGCGCGGCATCACCTCGATGAAGCCGCCGAAGTCGCACACGCCGGCCATTGAGAAAGGCGGCTACCAGTTCAGCCGGTCCAAGCAGATCCTGTCGGCCACCGGGCCGGTGCTGGAGACCTACAGCTGCCTGCAGCGCAACATGCTGGCGCAGCCGCTGGAGGCGCAACGCTGGTTTGCCGAGCGTGCCATCTTCGGCACCTACGAGGGCATTCATCAAGAGCTCAAGGCCGACATTCGCGCACTGTTGCAGGAAGATCGGCCGGATGGCCAGGCCCTCCATGAGCTCATCGCCAGGGCGGGGGAAGACAGCAAGGACGCCAAGCATCCGGTGGCCCGCGAACTGGCCGCGTTGCTAGTGGCCGAGCTCCAGGACTGGAACCTGCAGCTCAATAGCGAGCAGGCTCATGAGCAGTCGGACGTCAAGCAGCAGTTAGCGCGATCCGTGGCCTCAACCGGCGCGAAGCCTGCCGTCAGCGCCGACGCCGGCGCGCTCTTCCCGAAACTCAGAGAATCCTATCCGGCAACCGCTGACGCCAGGAAGCGCATCGACTTCCTGCTCAACCGCTACCAGCCGCGCATTTATCCGCGGCCCGACGGCTACAAACCGGACGATCTGCATGAAAGCGCCATCAATCTGTTGAGCGTCGGCATCAAGGTCGGCACGGACGCCTACAAGTCCGATACCGGTGCGCTGGTGTTCAAACAGAAAACCGCCGAATTGCAGCGGCTCTTGGAGGGGAGGCCGGGCTTCAAGTCGGCGCCCTATGTCAAGGCGCAGGCGGCAAAGCTCCACCAGGGCCGGTTCGACGTCGATCGCAGCCTGGCGCATCTGGAGGACAACCCCACTCTGGCGGCCTCGGTCATGGAGGCCTCGATCAGACTCGCCGTCGAAACCCGCATTCTGCCCAGCGCCATAGCAATCTCGGCCGACGACGACCCCGCCAGCAGGATAACGCTGAGCAGCGAACAGGCCCTGGAGCGCGCCAGGCTCGAAGCCGCCCCCGCCGAAGCGCAAGAAAGCGCGATTACCGAAACTGTGCATGCGGTTGCCGAGCTTTTGCGGCAGGACGGCATTGAGGTGAAGGTGCAGCATCTTGACCAACGGTCGCGCGGGCAGGGCTGGATAGCCGACGAGTTGACCGGCCAGAGCGTGAGCGCGGCGCCAGAGGCCCAACTGGTCACCAATGCCGTGCGCCATGTCTTCGAGATCCCAGACGAGGCTTTTACACGCGCCTTCAGGAAAGCGGCACTGGCCTTCGAGGAGCGGGACTGCAGCGAGGTCGAGACCACCAACTGGTTCACCAAGATGGACACGCGGCGGTTACGCGGCGTTCACACGGCGTTCAGAACCGCGCAGAACTATCGCTTCGAGGTCGAGTTCCATACGCCGGCCAGTTACCGGGCCGAGCTCGCCCAGCGCGCGCAGAGCGAATGCAAGCCGGTCCCCATTCCCCGTGGTGCCTTTGAGATATTACAGTGGGGCTCGTCAGGAGACAGCAGGTCGAGGGTGGCAGGGACCTCCAGGCCGCGCGGCGTCGCAAGACAACAGGATAGGGTCGCTCGATCGCCGAAAGCCGGCGAGATCCGCGCGGCCCTCGGCACGCAGCCGGTAGTGTTCGTCGGCATGCCGGCGAGCGGCAAGGGGAGCATCGGCGCCCAGCTTGCCAAGGAGTTGGGGTTGGACTTTCTCGACATCGATAAGCGTATCGCCGCCGCGCACGGCGATTTGATAGAGATGTTCGCCGAGCACGGCGAGGGGCACTTCAGGGACCTGGAGGCCGAGGAGCTCGCCAAGTGCCTGGAGAGAGGGCCCGTCGTCATCGCAACCGGCAGTGGCTGCTTTGCCGAGGAGTCGAATCGAGCTCTGATCCTTACTAAGGCGCGCTCGATCTGGCTCGACACCGACCTGAAAGAGCTCAAGAAGCGCCTCACGAAAGACGACAGCCAGCCGCTGCTGCAAGGCGAAAACCGCGAGGAGAAGGTTGACCAGCTGTACGAAAAGTGCAGTCCGTTGTACCAAAAGGCCGATATCAGATTGCCCCTGGTCCCTCCCTTTCAAAAAGACAAGAAGGACGCGCGCATTTGCGTGGACATACTCTACGATCTCCTGTGCAGCAACAGAGAAGCCGCGCTGCCAGCTGCCGAGATATCACATGTCTCCGGTTCTTCCGGCACCGCCACCAGCATGTCCCCAACAGCACAGTGCATGCACGATGATCATCCCAATTGCGGGGAGGGCGTCGCGGAAACCATCCAGGCGCCGGCGGCACCTTTGAGTGAAGCGGAACGGCCGCCGCCCCTCGACTCCACCGCCGCCCCGCAGCCTTTGCTAGCCGGCAGTAACGCACGAGCGGATTTAGCGTCTTCCCCGAGAAGCAGAGAACGCTCAAGTCGAGGTCGATAAGCTTTAACGGCGTTGTCACGTTCTTTGAATATGGCCACGTGAGGCCCAGCGTGCGCTTTTCAGGCAGGCCGTGCACTCACGGCTTCCCACGCTGCCATTGCCTGGCGTCGATGGATTCGAATTTGTGCGGCGGGGCGGTTGGTCTGGGATGAGCAGGGAGGCAAGCAAGCAAAAATGGGCATCGCAATTGGTAAGGCCAACCACCGCGACTCAGTGTTCGGTCAAACATCCACACCGGGACTTCGAGCAACCAGCATAACGTTAAACCCGAAAAGCTCCAGCGGGACACAGCAGACCCCTTGTCCACCAATCCATGGATATGGATAAGCCGCCCAGACCAGGGATGCCACGGATATAAAAGCTCACGAACCTCGGTCCCGTGGGTGTTCCGTCGCCCTGGTGTACAACACGCTTCACACGCATAAAGCTTCGGGATATCGGTAAACGAGCGAGTTCTCAAACCGTCAAACAGAAATCTGATCCTGTCTGGTTTTTATGGGCCAACTCCACGCGTTGGGACATGATCTCTCACGGAAGCAAAGAGGTGACGATGTTTCTACTTGAGGCTATTACGCTGATTTCGTTGTTTAACGCAAATTGTGATGTCGCAGCGATCAAGCAGCGAACGTGCTGCGGGTCAGCGACGTCGTGTTCGCCAGCGCCTATTACCCGCGCACTCTCGAAATGCTCGACAAGGAGGGTACAAGGTCGTGCTGTTGAATACGGCCGAGACGGATCCCGCACCTTGGCCGTGCGTGTCTTCCGGCCTCGATCATCGGTTTCTTCGACCGGGCATTTCCCGCCACATCTTGAGCAGATGCAGCACGCGCCGATCAACGATCCGGCGCGCCACCGACCTTAATAGCTCGGCATGGGGAATACTTCCGAAGTAAGATCGACGCGGGGCATGCGAAGATGCTCGACGCCGGGGTCTTGCCGGAGGCCGACCATAGTCTTGGGCCCTGGCTCGCGGGCGCGGTGCTGGCTCAAAAATTCGCTCGCCAGTCCCGTAGCGTCCTTCGGCGCACATGTTTTTGCCACCAGGCTAGCGGCCGCAAGGGAACGTAGCTGTTTGGTGCGCTCGGATTTGCCAACAATCAGTCGGCGCCTTCTTCCTGGTGCGACCTCTCTCTGACCGGGACGTCAGACTACGACGCCAACAAAAGGCTGATCTTGGTCAATCTCATACGCGCCAAATCGCCGCGCCGGATTGTGGAACCTCTCGCGGGTGGTTTCTACGACAAACACCAGGGTCATCAGATCAAGCAGGAAGTCATCGATAGCTTGGGCGAGTGTTTCTGACCTACCATTGAACTCATCCAGCAAAACGCGCGCCTTATCGATCGCATCTACGCTGGCCTCATCGATCAACGTCTCGATCCTCTGGAGACAATCCAATTTCGAAACTCCCTCAAAGCCCTTGCCAGGGTAGTTTTGCAACGAAGGTGGGCGATTTGGATTTAGCCCGACAATGGCGGTCAGGATGGTTTCTCCACATTTCCGCTGCCGAACGCGCGGGGAGGGGCCCTGGTGATCGTCGCATCAGGAAAGCCGGGGATTTCGGCTGGCGATTTCCAGGTTCGGACTGCGCGTTCAGCTTCCTCGTCGACCAGCGTTTCGCCCCGACGGGCTGCACCGGAAGATTGGCGCAAAGGGGAGGGGGAAGACGCCCCTTGCCAGTCATGCCAAGAAAAAAACCCGCCGGCAGGGAACCGGCGGGCGAGGCCGGAGGAAACTTTTCGGGCCTGGAATATCAGGCGGCTAAAGCCGTTTTGGGCTCCGCCATTTCGTAGCCGAGCGCTTCGGCGACGGCGCGGTTGGTGATCTTGCCCTTGTGGACATTGAGGCCGTCCGCGCGCCCATCGAATAGCCCATGACATGGGCGCGTTCGATGCCGAGATGGTTCAGCAACGCTGCCCCGTCGGACTGCATCTGCGACGGATCCTGCGCGCTCAGTTGTGCGCAGTGCCGATGCCGGGTGGCGCAGCAAATCGCCGTCCTCGATGCCGCCCCTGGCGGCGGTGCCCGCCTTGAGCTCGAGCACGAAACGAACAGGCTCGCCGGGCGAGATCATCGCCTCGGATTGCGGCTCGCCTTGCTTGATCGACCGGATCCTGCCATCCTGACCGACAAAGATCAGGTCGAGCGGCATCGGCGTGTTCTTCATCCAGAAGCTCACATCCCGAGCCTCCTCGAACACGAACAGCATGCCATAATCGTCTGCCATCTCCTCGCGAAACATCAGGCCGGCCTCGTGCTCGGCCGAGGTGTCGGCGATTTCGACGGAAAAAGAGCGTTCGCCGCCTTTCGTCACCGCGACCAGCGGCTGCGGGTCGACGGCAAGGATCATCGCCCGGCTGTCGGCCGAAGCCGGTTGCTGCGAATCGAAGAAAGCGCCTGTGGCGACGACAAAGGCGATCGCCGCGCAAATTACGCCCGTTGTCACCCAGTTCCTGTGAGTCATTCGAAATCCTCGGCCGGAAATCGTCCTAGACCATGATCCCAAAAAGTGGAACCCGGTTTTTGCTGCGCTGACCTGCAGTTCGGAAAAGAGCATGGTCAAGCGAAAGAACTAGACTTGAGATTGGCAGGTTCGATGGGCCGAGCACCGCCGGGCGGTGATGGGGGGCAGTAAGCTGTTGTTTCACCGCAAGCTCAGGGAGGAGACAGAGGCCGACCGCCTGACCTACATCCATCACAAGGTCATGGCAGTCACTGATGATCTCGAAGCCCTGTATGCGACGGAGGAATTCCCCATCGAAGGACATTGGTCGGATACCCGGCGATTGAACAATTCCAGGCGGCAAAACGGATAGTGTCCTGAAGGTTCTGCAAAAAGCTTTGGAGAGAGAACAGCCCTTGCTCTGAGGCGAGGGGCGGCCATGGCACGCTGGTGACGTTACGACCACCGATTCCCGTGGAAGGGGAGTGCCATGACCAAGCCAGACGTTAGACTGAGCAGAGGCGAGTTGAAAGCGTTGCTGTTGTCGGATGAGGACGGCTTCCGCAGAGTTTTGCAGACTGTGGTGCAGGAGGCTTTGGAAGCTGAGATGGAGGCGATCACGTTCCAGGCTCTGTACCGTGCGCACGCCATGGATGCTGCCTTCGGCCAGCGCACCGTTGGCGATCGAATTGGTTTCATGCGCCGCCATGAAGGCGACCTTGGCGCGCGGCAGCCAGAACAGGCGCACGATGAACAGCACCGGCATGGTCGACAGCGTCAGCAGCCCGAGACGCCGGCCTCGCGCGCCCGCTCATAGCGCGCGTCCAGGATGAGGTACGGGTAAGGTTCGGCGAGCCGCTGCTCAAAGAACGCCTTCAGCGCTTCATCCAGCCGCGCCGTCGCCCTGCATATCGCATTGCGAAAGCGTTACCTGCTGTATGCATCGACATTGTCTCGAAAGACCCACTCTCCAAATCGTTGCCATAGCTGGCCGCTGTAGAGGTTAATGGTGCTGGTCATTTTGCTCTCCCTTGCGTTGTCGCAAGGAGGGCAGATTTGCGCCTGGATCGAAACGTCGAGCGCCAGCGCTCGTCGGCGACAAGCAGATCCGGCTGCAGCATGAGCGCGCGCGCGTGCCAGGCCGATGCGCTGCCTTTGAACATGCGCTCCTCGGGCCTTTCGCGCGGGAGGCCGCTGACGATTGCGGCTTCGGTCGAGATGCGGCGGACGCGATGGCGCGGCTTGAGGGAGGCGAAGGGATAGCGAACTCGGCCGCGTAGGCGTTCGCCGCGTCGATCGTGCTGATGTCGCCAGGCGTAGCTTCTTCACAAGACGGCAGCGTCAGGTTGGCGCGTTCGAGGCAGCCCTTGGCCTGCGGGCTGTTGGCGAACATGATGTCGATGTTCAGCTGGAGTACGCGCCGCCGCATCAGGAATGTCTTGGCAAATAGTTGTCAGCCAGTCAGATCTCACGAAGCTGCGAGGTTGCGTCGGCGGTCATCGAGGCAGTTCATGCGGCCCTCACTTCGCAGGCGGTCATATTGTAGCTCGGCAGTTAAACGGGGCCTTTCAATTTGTGTGGTTCATCCGCCGTTAGAGAATGACGGCACCCGGGGGGTATGTTCTCCTCAGATCAGGCCAGGAAGGAAGATAGATGCCTGAGCAGGCTTCGCCGGACTTCGCGGTGATGCGCAGCCGAACTGCTCACCGAGGATGCAGATCACGCGTCTTCTTCCTCTTGAATCGTCATCGCCCTGACAGCACATTTCTGCAAATGGTCGGCGCGCGTCGATGCGGCCCGGGTCGTGCAAATTGGTTATGGAGCAGGTGGAGGGGAACGAATGAACGCTGAGGCTTTAGCAGCCCCATTTTCGTGAAGCGAGCCAGCTATATCGTGCAAGAGATTGCCAGTCTTGCGGACGCTATCGATTTTCTCAATGAGTGGCCCGAGGATCGCAGAGACCTGACCTACGAGACCGCCCTGAGGGCATGTTGTGATGCATATGCTGGGCACATACCGGTAGACGCTGCCAGCAATGCCTTTGTCGGCTTTGCAAAGCGAGTTGCGATATTGGAGGACCCGACCTCCGCCATGCAGTGGATCGCTGCATGCAAGGCGGGCAGCGGAAGGTGCAGGCGTAGGCTTCCATAAACTGTGCGACACTGGCGCAAGGCGACATTGTCCAGATTGAGCTAGCCAATCCCGCGCCACCCGACATGAACCAGACAGCGTCATGACGATCTCTTGGACGCCAGCGACCAAGTTTAGCTGCGAGGGTGCAGCCGAATCTTTCGGCTAAGGAAATAAATGCGAGCGAGGCTGTCGCCGCTGGGTGTAGAGGGGGAGTGATGACCGGCTCGAGCAGATTTGAAAGGCCAGTCGTTGTTCAAGTTAGCCGTCACAGTTCGGAGCGTGTCGTGTTCGATGTCAATGACGCGTCCAACATCCTGCTGCGGCATCTCCATCGTCAGACCGCGAAGCGCAAGGCAGCAATGGACGCCTGTCTGCAGGTGTTGCGAGGTGAGGCTCATCCACCAGTCGCTCGGCGTGCTTTTGTGGCAGCCGCGCTCGAAGCAAAGATTCTGCGCAGCGATTGAGAGCTTGGACGCGCGCTCATGAATTTCGTTCATCTCGGCACCGCTGCAAGTTTGCCGCGCATCGCGTGCACGCCGTCCACACGGAGGGAACTCGAGGATCTCCCGCCGTTGAGCCTGGGCTGGGCGGCAGAATATTGAAGCTGTCCCGAAGCACGGCCGCGGCGGGACATTTGCGGAGAGATCAGGGATTGTCATTTAGGACTATGATTGCTGTCTGCTTTGGCTAACCTGTCGAAGGAATGTCCCACTGAAATAATGATGGATTACCGAACTGCCATGAAAGTCGGAACGAAACCGGCAATCCAGGAAGAAGTGCCATGGTCCGACAGCCTGACCACGTACGATAAGCAGCACCACACGCTGTACCTGAGGGTCCTGGATGCGGCCGCTGATGATGCCAGCTATGAGGAGATGGCGCAGGAGATCCTCGGCATCGATCCGGTACAGTAACCGGAGCGCGCCCGCAAAGCCGCGCGAAGCCATCTTGATCGGGCGAACTGGATGGTGACGACAGGGTACAAGGAATTGTTCGCGGGATAACGGAGAATGGGCGGCAGCCCGCGCTCCTCAGCAGCAGAGTGGTCCAGGCGTCCAATAGCAAGGCGATCCGTTGCTTCCGCGATGGCCTTCCTGATCCGGCGCTGGATCTTGCACCATCAAACCCCCATCTCACATCGTTTCCTTGCCCAGAGAGAACTCAACACCGAGACCGGAGCAACGGAGACGGCTCTTTCGTCGAGCCGGTTTAATTTGGAACATTATTTCTATGTTTAAGTCGATTATCTTGTTCAATAGCTCTGTTGACTCGCGATGAGACTTTCAACGCCGCGCGACATCTGCTGGCCGGATGTGACTTGCTGTCCCCTTCCAAGATCAATCAGGAGATCCCCATGAGCAATCCAGTCATTGTCAACCAGACCATTCCTGACTCCGACGTTGTACCGCTGACCAGCCGTGTTGGAGCTGAATCAGAGGCGTCCGCCTTGGCGGAGACCTTTCGGACGCAGCGATAGCAGCCATCAACCAGCTTTTTCTAAAACACAAGGTGATCTTCTTCCGCGGCCAGGAGCATCTCGACGATGCGGAGCAGGAATTGTTCGCGCGGCGTCTGGGTGACCTTGTACCTCATCCCACGCAGGGGCCGGCAGCCGGCACGGCCTCAATTCTCAATCTCGATTCCGGCCGTGGCGGTGGCAGGGCAGACCAGTGGCATACCGACGTGACTTTCGTCGATGCCTATCCGAAATTCTCGGTCCTACGTGGCGTCGTCATTCCGGCGACGGGGGCGACACGATCTGGTCCAACACGCACGCCGCGTACGAGAATCTGCCGGCGCCGCTCAAAATATTGGCGGACAATCTGTGGGCTATTCATAGCAATGCCTACGACTACGCAGCCGTGCGCCCGCGCACCACAGCCGAAGAGAAGAAGCACTTCGAGGAAATCTTCACATCGACGATCTACGAGACCGAGCATCCGGTCGTGCGTCCATCCGGAAACCGGGGAGAAGTCGCTGCTGCTCGGCAATTTCGTGCAGCGCCTCGTCGGCCTTTCCAAGAGCGATTCCGCAAAACCTACGAGGTGTTCCAGTCCTACGTCACTGCCCCGGAAAATACCGTGCGGTGGCGCTGGCAAGTAGGCGACGTCGCTATCTGGGACAACCGTGCTACCCAGCATTATGCGGTCAACGACTATGGCGACCAGCACCGGGTTGTGCGTCGCGCCACGGTTGACGGTGACGTTCCGGTCGGCGTCGGCGGTCGCCGCAGTATAACCCATGTCAAGGCAGCCAAGCCGGCGGCGAAGGCAGCCTGACCGTCTGAACAGGGGAAAGATGATTAAACTTCGTATCGCCGCGGCCATATCGCGCTGCTTAACCGCCCCCCCAAAGCCTTATGGTTTCCGAGAAGCAAGGCGAGTTGCTGGCTCGAGGATTGGCCCGAAATCGAGGTCCGGCAGCGTGGCGCATGGCTCGGGTCGCTGCTCGTGGCCTCGCTGCTGCGGTACAGGTCCCTCACCGCCCCACCATCTCGCCCGCCTGCACCCCGGATAGCGATCATTCACCGTTGTTCATTATAATAGCGCACCATCATAACTGGACATGCTGGTAGCTCGTACATGCCTGAAGGCCCCGGCGCGCGACCCAGCGCAGGGGCCTTTTTACTTCCCCAAAATCCATTCCAGCAACGCGGGCACTTCGCAGGATGTCGCAATCCCGCGCTTGCGATGATACGCTGTACAGCGATTGCGCGAGTCAAACGAATTTGGGTTCCTCAAATATAGGATCGTCGACACCGATCCTGATGGATCGAGCCTCGACGTGTGCCGTCGAAGCCGACATTCGCGAGGTCGGCGGTCAACAACGATCGTCGTGATCGCCCGCATCTTTCGTATTCACATAATCACCGTCGGCCGCATCGGTGCCGAGACCAGAAGTCGCTGATCGTTTATGTCAGTTGGCAGTTTTCGCAGCAACGTACGCCATGATGTGAGTCGTGTCTTCCAAGCGCCGATTTGGCCGGGTAGGGTTTGCAAGGGGGCGAACAACCGGATGAACGAACGGAATGATACTGGAAAAACTGCGCGCCTGTTGGGGGGTTAGCCCGACCGTCCATAGGAATGTCGCCCTGGTCGAAGGCTTTCTGAAGGGCAAGAGTTTCGCCGACCTGGCGCAGGAACATGGCCTGTCGAAATCGAGGGTGCGCCAAATCATCGACAAGGCTGATCGGCTTGTGGGCGGCGGCATCCTGACCAAAGCTGAATCGTCCAAGGCCTCGCCTCGATCCGATTTCATGGTCGACTATCCGTTGTGTGGAACCTGGCCGAGATGCACCGGCTCGGTAGCGTCACGCCGCACCATTTCTTTGCGGAGCTGGAACGCGCCGGATCGCTGGAGCGGCTGGTTGACAAGATGAAGCGGTTGCCGTGGCGCACACCAACAACAACACGTGAGCTGGCGCCTCGTGTGGCAAAAGGAGAGGGGCGAGAGCCCATGGCCTGCAATGAAACGATCAAAAGTTGTGATCGTGGAATCAAGCTGCCCTGCCGACCATCCGGATCGCGGCCTTCAATGCCAGCTTGCCTTGGAAGCGGCCTTTCAGGAATTGGCTGAGCGGGCAGCGGAATCCGGCTGGACCGAGGACGAGATAGCCTGCGCGCTCCTCGAACTCGCCGGCGCGCCTCAGGAGCAACTCCGCCAATCGCGAGACCGAGAGGACGACTAACCGGGCCAGAGCAACAAGATGAGCGGCAATCAAGAAGCTTCGCCTGACCCGATATGAACGTCGCTGCGCCAATCAGTTTGGAGGTGAAAGCTGACCCGAATCGGGCAGGCGAGCGGAAGTGCTGAAATAAGGGCGTGCGGGACTTCTGGCCGGTCTTCGCGGCCCGCGCGATTCTGGGCTGTGGTGCAGGTCTCATGTTCATCGTCGCCGAAACGGCGCTGAGCGCCGCCGCGACCCCCGAGCGGCGCGGGCAGATCATGGGCGTCTATACCGCTGCCAATGCCCTCGGTTTCGTACTCGGTCCCGCGATGATCGCGCTGATGCCCGACCGCCCGGCCGCGCTTCTCCTAGTTTGCGCCGCGATAGCGCTGCTGGCGCTAATCCCGTTCGCCGCGGTGGAACGGCCGGTGAGCCGCTTGGTCGTGCCGGGATCGGCGCGCCACACCGTGTCGGCGATCACAGCCTTTCCTTTAGCCTTCGGCTTTCTCTTTATCGCGTCGATGATTGATGCCATCGCCATTAGCCTCATGCCGGTCATCATGCTCGATCGCGATTTCGACGTCTCGCAGGCGGTGCTGCTCGCCGCGGTGTTCCATGTCGGCCTGGTGATCGGGCAGCCGCTGATCGGGCTGGCGCTGGACAAGGCTGGCCGCACGGTTTCTTGGTTGCTGCGGCCTATCGCTCGCCTGCACCCTGCAGTTGGTCTCCGGACTAGGTATGGGATTCTGGCCCGTAGCCGGGCTGATGCTGGTCTGGGGCGGCGCGAATTATGGGCTCTACACCGCTGGGCTCGCGCTGATCGGCGACCGCTTCCGGGCTGAGATGCTGACGGCGGCCACCGCCGCCCTTGCCTCTGTCTATGCTCTGGCTGCCGTCATCGGCCCCGTCGTCGCCGGCGGCATTATGAATGCGCTCGGCGCGAAGGGCTTTTTCGGGGCAGCTGCGGTTGTCTATCTGACGGCGCTCTGCGGTGGCCTCTGGCTATTTCGGCCTGTCGAGCCGGAATGGCAGAAGCATCAAATCCGCTGATGTCCGCGATAGGCTCGATCGTGCCATTCGCAATGCATGTCGAAGACAACTACAACCTTTTCGGCTTCGACAGTGGGCGACTGCTGCGCGTGTCCCGCCTCGGACCTCGAACATCTGGAAAGGGACCTCGTCGCTGCGAAAATCTGCCAAGTCCAGCTCGTGTTCAATGTGCGAGCCGATCGGGCGGCACGCGGGCTCGGCCCGCAGCCCAATCCCGCTCTCTTGAGATGGCTTCCTGGTCCAGCTCCGGATCTTCCACGATCAGCCCCTGAAGGGGTCCGCTAGCAAGCTGCGGCCGCGCCGGCTTCCCTTTGCGGTGATCGCGCCCGGAGTCCGACCTTTGAGGAGCCATCGAGCGGGAATTGGCCCGCTTCAAAGATGGAGCCCTCAGATGTCGCAAGATCTTTCCCTCGCCCAAAACCACGCCTTCGAGCTCGCCCGCACCCTCATGGTCCCTGTCACGCTCTTCCGCTCCGGCGACGAATTCGGCGTCCTGCCGAGCGCCGAACTCGACGACGATGAGGTCGAGACCCTCGCCGAATACGATCCCTTTGAACAGGGGCCGGCTCATTGAGCCGGCTTCCTCCTCCCGGAGGTGCCACTTGCGAGCTTGCGGCGGCAAGGGAAGCTGCGGCGCGGCTGGCCCGCGGGCGACGTCGCGAGGTGCAAAACACACATTGCCAGTCCGCGCCCTTGCCGCCTTTGCTCTTCGCGGCATCCGGAAGGCGTCCCGCAAGGTGCGGGAAAGAAACCTGAACGAAGGCGGCGCCTGCGGCGCACGAAAGAGGGACATGGAACAGGACGAACTCGATGAACTTCGACAAAGGGTGGCCTGCGCGGCCGCACTTGATCAGGCTGGTTACGCGATCGACCTGAAGGAGAGTACCCGACGTGCGGTCAAATACCGGCACGGCGACCAGATCGTCATCGTAATCCATGACGGAAATGGCTGGTTCGATCCGCTCTCCGATGCGAAGGGGGACGTGTTCTCGCTGATGACCCATCTGCATGGGGTGGGTTTCGGGGAGGCGAAGTTGCTGGTCGCCCGGCTGGTCGGCCACGAGCCGCGCGAGCCTGTGTGGAGGAGGCAGGCCCGGAAGCGCGGGCCGGATCTCGGCGTCGCCGAACGCTGGAGCGGCCGCCGCAAGCCCTGGCCGGGATCGACGACATGGCGCTACCTGCGCGACGACCGCCATCTTCCGGAAGCCGTGATCAGCGCCGCCATCCGTCATGATCTGCTGCGGGAGGGCCCTCACGGCAGCATGTGGGCCGCTCACAGGGAGGAGGGGGTTGTGACCGGCTGGGAGGAACGCGGTCCGGAATGGCGCGGTTTCTCGACCGGCGGCGCGAAGGTGCTGTTTCGCTTTGGCCCCTGCGATGCACTCCGTCTCTGCGTCACCGAGGCCGCGATCGACGCCATGAGTCTCGCCGCGCTCGAGAGCACTCGGCGCGATAGCCTCTATGTCAGTACCGGGGGTGGCTGGGCTCCTGCCACCGATGCGGCGATCGGGCTGCTGGCGGCGCGGGAGCGCCTATTGCTGGTCGCCGCCACGGACAACAACGCGCAGGGCGACACCTACGCGGTTCGCCTCGAAGCGGTCGCCCGCGAGGCTAGCTGCGGCTTCGAACGTCTCCGGCCGCACGAGGAGGACTGGAACGCCGAACTCAAGGCAAAGGTGAAGAACGGGTAAAGGGAGAAAAGAGGAAGCAAGAAGCCTGGCTGCCGCATGCCCGCCGGCCGCGTCAAGGGTAAAGCTGCGCCCGCTTCGCGGCCCTTGACCCGGCCGGACGGAGAGGCGGCCGCGGAGGAGGGGTCAGGAAGGGCGGAAGAGGATGGCGACATCGAGTGGATGAGCCGCGCTCCGGCCCGACGAGGCTGAAAGGAGCCCACCCATGACCCTCTTGTCCGTCCGCAAGGTTTATCATGGCATCGCCGATCACCGGCAGATGTTCCGCATGTTCGACCGCCATACTCAGCGACCGGATCGTTTCCAGGACGATGCCAGTGCTTTGTACCGCGGCGAATGGTTCGAGATCTCAGAGGCCGAGCACGACTACATGTTCCAGATCCTGCCGCCGCTCTGGATGCGAGGCGGGATGTTCGCGCTGCGTGAGTTTCTCACCGACCGCATCACGAGCATCTTCTACGCGCTGAACATCGATGGCCGCATCCGGTATTTCCACGGCTATTGCGACCTGCTCGACAAGGGCTCGCCTGAGCGGATGCGCGATGCGATCGTCGAAGGCGAAACCCGTCCCGTTCGGGCGATGACCCGCGAGGAGCGCCTGGAGCACATCTGGTCGAGCACCCATGACGACTATCGCGGCTACGCCGGTGAGCGCTGGCCAGAACGTGACCGCGGCAAGCGCACGGTGATGTTTTATGGCGGCCGCCAGGGCACCACGCTGAAGCTGCTGGACGACCTTACGGTTGCGGAGATCGCGGCGAAGCTGCCCGTGCATTTGCGCTATCTCCCCGACGCAATCGCGGCGTGAGGTGTGAGATGATGTTGACCTTCACCATCACCGCCCTCCGAGAGGTCATCGCTCGCGGCATTGCCGACGCGAAAGCCAATGGCGGGTTCCGCGATCCCCACTTCGGACTGTCCGCCGCCGATAACCGGAAGCCCGGCCTCTGGCTCGTCGGAGACCACGGCGTCTACCTATGCTCCAACGGCGAACTCGCCAAGGGGGCGAAGCCGCTCGTCGCCTACGCCGAGGAATGCGATCCCCGCAGAAACGACGACTGGTTCGAGGTCAAACGCCGGACGTTCGGCGGCGACGACGGCGTGGATTTTCTCGACGCCGAAGGCCTTGAGGCCCTGGTCGCAGCCAGTCCCGGCTGCACACATCTGCGCATCGCGTTCCTACAGGACTCGATGCAGCTCTTCGTGATCGAGCGAGACTAGCGCTCCGTCGGCGGGCGCCGTCCGGCGGCGCCTAACATCCCAATCCCCCATATCCCGCGCAAGTCCGGCCGGCTGGTGCCTTCCAGCGGAACGGCGACGTGCGCCCTCATTCAGGAGATCCAGCCATGTCGCATGACGATCCTTTCACCATCGATCTTTTCAGCAACACCGCGCTTTCCTCCGGCCTCGGCCTCGGCGTGACGGCCTTTGGCGACACTGTCGAGCCTGACGGCGACGACGATCCGGATCCGTCGTCGCCGGCGCCCGCGATGCCGGTCGCGGCAGTCGTGCGGCGGCCATCGACCGCCTGCCGCGCCCGCGGCCTGAACTTCCAGCTCGCCGATCGCCGTGGCTTGGCGCGGGGCTGGAAGGAGCGCGCGCGCGACAATATCGCCGCAATCCGGCTCGCCGCCGAGATCGAAGCGGACGAGCGCCCGGCCACGCTCAAGGAGCAGGAGAGGCTGATCCGCTTCACCGGCTTCGGCGCGTCCGACCTTGCCAATGGCGTCTTCCGCCGCCCCGGCGAGGTCGACTTCCGCAAAGGCTGGGACGAGATCGGCTCTTCTCTGGAGGATGCCGTCGGCGAGATCGACTACGCCTCGCTCACCCGCTGCACCCAGTATGCCCACTTCACGCCGGAGTTCATCGTCCGCGTGATGTGGTCAGGCCTGCAGCGGCTCGGCTGGCGCGTGCTCGAGCCCGGCATCGGCACGGGCCTGTTTCCGGCGCTGATGCCCGAAGCGCTACGCGATGTGTCACACGTCACCGGGATCGAACTCGATTCGGTCACGGCACGCATCGCCCGGCTGTTGCAGCCGCGCGCGCGTATCGTCACAGGCGATTTCGCCCGCATTGATCTGCCGGCGAATTTCGATCTTGCCATCGGTAATCCGCCATTTTCCGATCGCACCATTCGCTCCGACTGGGCCTATCGCTCGCTCGGCCTGCGCCTGCACGATTATTTCATCGCCCGGTCCGTCGACCTGTTGAAGCCGGGCGCTTTCGCCGCCTTTGTCACCAGCTCCGGCACTTTGGACAAGGCGGATTCCTCTGCGCGTGAGCATATCGCCAAAACGGCCGACCTGATCGCCGCCATCCGCCTGCCCGAAGGCAGCTTCCGCGCCGACGCCGGCACGGACGTCGTGGTCGACGTGCTGTTTTTCCGCAAGCGCAAGGTGACCGAGCCCGAAGGTGATCTCTCCTGGCTCGACATCGAGGAAGTCCGCCAGGCGACGGAGGATGAAGGCGCGATCCGCGTGAACCGCTGGTTCGCGCAGCACCGGGATTTCGTGCTCGGCACGCATGCCACTGTCTCGGGGCCTTACGGCGAGGCCTATTCCTGCCTGCCTCATCCCGGTGTCGATCTGGAGCGGGCGCTCACGGCAGCGATCTCCCTCCTTCCGCAAGCCATTTATAACGGCGAGCCGGACGAGATTGATCGTGATGCCGATGACAATGCCGACGTCATCGATGCCCTGCCGGAAGGCGCCGGAGTGCGCGAGGGCAGTTTTTTCTTCGACAACAGCCGAGGCCTGATGCAGATCATCGATGGCGAGCCGGTCACTGTCCCGGTCCGCAAGGGCCGCACCGCCGAAGGCATCCCCGAAAAGCACGCGCGGATCATCCGCAAATTCATCCACATCCGTGATGCCGTGCGTGAAGTCCTGAAGTCCCAGGAGTTCGACCGGCCGTGGAAACCGGCTCAAGTCATGCTACGCATCGCCTGGTCGAATTTTGTGCGCGCCTTCGGCCCGATCAACACGACCGTCGTTTCCACCAGCGAGGACGCCGAGACCGGGGCGGTCCGCGAAACACATCGCCGCCCCAACCTGCAGCCCTTCCTTGATGATCCCGATTGCTGGCTGGTTGCCTCCATCGAGGACTACGATCTCGAGACCAATACCGCCCGGCCGGGTCCGATTTTCACCGAGCGCGTCATCGCGCCGCCCGCAGCACCCATCATCACAAGTGCTGCCGATGCGCTTGCCGTCGTGCTCAACGAACGCGGTCATGTTGACATCGATCACATCTCCGAATTGCTGCATGAGAATGTCGATGACGTCATTGGCGAGCTGGGTGACGCCATCTACCGCGATCCGGAGACCGGTTCGTGGCAAACGGCCGACGCCTATCTCTCCGGTCAGGTCCGCGACAAGTTGAAGGTCGCGGAAGCTGCAGCCGCCCTCGATTTCGCCTATGAGCGCAACATCACGGCGCTGCAGGGCGTGCAGCCGGCCGATCTTCGTCCCTCGGATATCACCGCGCGTCTCGGCGCGCCATGGATTCCAGCCGCTGACGTCGTCGCCTTCGTCAAGGAGACGATGGGTGCCGAGATCAGGATCCATCATATGCCGGAGCTGGCATCGTGGACCGTAGAGGCGCGGCAATTAGGATGGATGGCGGTCGGCACGTCCGAATGGGGCACCGATCGCCGTCATGCCGGCGAGCTCTTAGCCGACGCGCTGAACAGCCGGGTGCCGCAGATCTTCGACACGGTGAAGGAGGGCCATGCTGAAAAGCGCCTGCTCAATGTTGTGGATACGGAGGCCGCCAAGGAAAAGCTGCAGAAGATCAAGACCGCTTTCCAGAACTGGATCTGGTCCGATCCCGACCGGACTGACCGGCTGGCGCGGGTCTATAATGACCGCTTCAACAACATCGCCCCCCGAAGATTCAACGGGGATCACCTGCAACTTCCAGGCGCCTCCGGCGCCTTTTCTCTTTATGGGCACCAGAAGCGCGGCATCTGGCGCATCGTCTCGGCCGGCTCGACCTACCTTGCCCATGCCGTCGGCGCCGGCAAGACCATGACAATTGCCGCGGGCGTCATGGAGCAGCGCCGGCTTGGCCTGATCGCCAAGGCCATGCTGGTCGTTCCCGGCCATTGCCTTGCACAGGCGGCCCGCGAATTTCTGGCGCTCTATCCGACCGCGCGCATCCTCGTGGCCGATGAGACGAATTTTTCCAAGGACAAGCGGCATCGCTTCCTGTCACGGGCGGCGACCGCCGCTTGGGACGCGATCATCATCACGCACAGCGCCTTCCGCTTCATCGGCGTGCCGTCGGCCTTCGAGCAACAGATGATCCAGGACGAGTTGGAGCTCTACGAGACGCTGCTGACCAAGGTCGAGAGCGACGACCGCGTCTCGCGCAAGCGCCTCGAGCGGCTGAAGGAGGGGCTCAGGGAACGGCTGGAGGCGCTGGCGACCCGCAAGGACGACCTGCTCACCATCTCCGAGATCGGCGTCGACCAGATCATCGTCGATGAAGCCCAGGAGTTCAGGAAGCTCAGCTTCGCCACCAACATGTCGACGCTCAAGGGCGTCGATCCGAACGGCTCCCAGCGGGCCTGGGACCTTTATGTCAAATCCCGGTTCGTGGAGACGAAGAATCCGGGCCGGGCGCTCGTGCTGGCCTCCGGCACGCCGATCACCAATACGCTTGGCGAGATGTTCTCGGTGCAGCGCTATCTCGGTTACGAGGCGCTGCTTCAGCGCGGCCTGCACGAGTTCGACGCCTGGGCTTCGACCTTCGGCGACGTCACGACCGAACTCGAATTGCAGCCATCCGGCAAATACAAGCCGGTGACGCGCTTCGCCACCTTCGTCAACGTGCCGGAGCTGATCGCCATGTTCCGCTCCTTCGCGGATGTCGTGATGCCGGAAGACCTTCGGGCATATGTGAAGGTGCCGGCGCTTTCGACCGGCGCACGTCAGATCGTCACCGCCAAGCCGTCCGCAGCCTTCAAGCGCTACCAGATGGTGCTCGACGCCCGCATAAAGGCCATCGAGGAACGCGACCGTCCGGCAGAACCTGGTGACGACATCCTGCTCTCGGTGATCACCGATGGCCGGCACGCTGCTATCGACCTGCGCCTGGTCGATCCGGACAATGACAATGAGCCGGACAACAAGCTCAACGCTCTCATCGGCAATGCCTTCCGTATCTGGCAGGAAACAGCGCAAAGCAGCTATGTCCGCGCCGACGGCAAGCCGTTCGAGCTTGCGGGCGCAGCGCAGATGATCTTCTCCGATCTCGGCACGATCGGCGTCGAGAAAAGCCGCGGCTTCTCAGCCTATCGTTGGATCAGGGATGAACTGATCCGCAGGGGCGTTCCGGCATCGGAAATTGCCTTCATGCAGGACTTCAAGAAGGCGCAAGCCAAGCAGCGCCTGTTCGGTGATGTGCGGGCCGGCAAGGTCCGGTTCCTGGTCGGCTCCTCCGACACGATGGGCACCGGCGTCAACGCGCAGCTCCGCCTCAAGGCGCTGCATCATCTCGACGTGCCGTGGCTTCCTTCCCAGATCGAGCAGCGCGAAGGCCGTATCCTGCGGCAGGGCAATCAGCACGATGTCATCGATATCTTCGCCTACGCCACGGAAGGATCGATGGACGCCCAGATGTGGCAGAACAACGAGCGCAAGGCCCGGTTCATCGCGGCCGCCCTTTCCGGAGACACGTCCATTCGGCGGTTGGAGGATATAGGTGGAGGGCAGGCCAGCCAGTTCGCGATGGCCAAGGCGATCGCCTCGGGCGATCCGCGTTTGATGCAGAAGGCAGGCCTGGAGGCAGCCATTGCCCGTCTGGAGCGTCTTCGCGCGGCCCACATTGATGATGAGCACGCCGTTCGACGGCAGATCCGCGATGCCGAGCGCGATATCGAATACTCGACCCGGCGCCTCGGCGAGGTCGGGAAGGATATCGAGCGCCTCGTGCCGACCACCGGCCATGGGTTCAGCATGGTGGTCCGGGGCGACGCGTTCACGGAGCGTAAACTCGCCGGTCGTGCGCTGATGAAGGAAATCCTGACTCTCGTGCAGCTTCAGCAGCAAGGCGAAACCACTATCGCCGCCATCGGCGGGTTCGATTTCGAATATTCCGGCGAGCGCTTCGGCAAGGACGGCTACCGCTATGCCACCAGACTGATGCGCACCGGCGCCGATCACGAAATCGAGCTCCCTGTCACCACCACGCCGCTTGGCGCCATCGCCCGGCTCGAGCATGCCTTGGCCGGCTTCGAGGGCGAGCAGGACCGATACCGCCAGCGTCTTGAGGATGCCGAGCGCAGGCTCACATCCTGTCGTGCGCGTCAGGGCGGCGAGTTCGGATTCGCTGGTGAACTGGCTGAGAAGCGCCGGCAGCTCGCCGAAATCGAAGCCGATCTTGCGTCCTCGATTGATGGCCAGGATCAGCGTGCCGCCGCATAGCGGGCTCGACACAGGCTCAACACAGGCTGCCGCGCATTGTCTCAAGCATTGACCGGCGGCAAAGGTTCAAGGCCGCTCGGGTGCAGGCGATGCAGGAGGCGCGCCGAACTGCTTGCCCAACTTGGTGCCACGTTTCGGTCATGCTCGGCTCCGGCCAGCCAGACCACATGACGTAACGTCAAGAATCAGCTAACTGGATCATTGCGGCGGACCTGATTGGACCGTCCGGCCGGTGCCTGCCAGAGCCCCCCGCAAAAGCAGGCGCCGGCCTTTTAGCGCTTGAAAGGCGAGCAGTCATATTGTTTCGTCTTGTCCCCATCCAGACATGAGGCAGTTGCGATGGACGACACCAAAGGCGGCGCAAACCACACGTCCGTTAGGTAGTCGAGGCCATGGGCGAGTGGTTCGTCCGTGTTGTTGGGAACGGCGAAGAACTTACCGATCATTCGACCTAGAATCGGTCGCCCTTACCTTCGCGGAAGGCCAGCGGATACGCCTAGGGCTTAAGGACTTCAAGCGGATCTGACCCGACTTCCGCGTTCACACCATAGCCGCCTAAATTCAGCTTGCTATCGATCCGTTGCGCGATGGCCATATATCGTGCCGATCAACTTCCGTTCTTCATCATAAGACGGCTGGACCAAAGTCTTGCGTCATGCGAGCAAAGGTCTGACGTAACCGCCGTGGTTCCGTACTTGTCCGTTAGATGTTCCGTTATTTAGCTAATCGGCATGTAATCGGCCCGTGAATTAGATGACCGGACGGGGTAGCCTGTTACATTGGCTACAGCTTAGTCGCGGCCAAAAAGAACGCGTCAATTTCGGCGTCGCTCTTGCCCAGCGCCGCAAAGCCGGCCGCCATCATTGGCTTAGAATAGATCAGGCCCGGTTGCGTACTGGACAGTGCTCAAATAGAAATGGGACAAAGCAGACAAAAGGACCGACACATTGACCGAAGAATCCGATCACCGCGCCGGCGAACTAGCCGAGCTTACTGCGGACATTGTGTCCGCCTACGTAAGTAAGAACCCTGTACCGGCTACCGGCCTGCCTGAACTAATCGCATCCGTGCATATGTCTCTGTCCGGGCTTGGTACGCCGATGGCGCCTGTCGTTGAGCCGCAAACTCCCGCGGTCAACCCGAAGAAGTCGGTGACGCCAGACTTCATTATCTGCCTTGAAGACGGCAAGAAGTTCAAATCTCTGAAGCGGCACCTTAGCACGGACTTCGGTCTGACGCCGGACGCCTATCGCGAGAAGTGGGGCTTGCCGCGCGACTATCCGATGACGGCTCCGAATTACGCCGCTCAGCGCTCGCAACTGGCGAAGTCCATCGGGCTTGGCCGCAAGGCTGAACCCGTGGAAGCAGCCAAGAAGGCTCCTGCGAAGCGGAAAGCCAAAGTGTCCGTCACTACCTGACGCTGCGTAACGACTCGGCTATGTCAAGGAGCGGCGGGTCCCAATCCCGCCCGCGGCCGGCGCCATTCGGATAAGCTTCAGCGAGGGCGCCGGCCTTTGTTCTTAGCGTGGCGGAACTCGCCGAGCGAAGAAACCCCAACCACCTCAAGCCCGGCGAGCCTACACCTGATCAAAGTACGCGAACAGGACCGGGATCAACCGGCACCACATCCGGAGCAAGAGCAATGCCAGCACTTTGGTCCCGAGATGGGACAATACCGGGGTCCCCCGCTAGCAGCCGGGTTTCTCTTCAGAAAGAACACACATAGAACAAAACCTTATGGGCTCTCGCCCGAAGGAGCCGCCGCGCCGAGACAGAGAACCGTCAAACGACCTGCGAGCGACGTTAACTCCAGTTTGCCGTGCGAAATTTTCCGCTTATCTCCATACCCCGGTCCACGTCGAAGGGATGAGGAAAGGAAAACGGAGGATGAAAAAACCCGCTCGCAGATCGGGCATGCCGATGACGCTGGCGCTCAACCGCGCCGCTCGCGATCCGGGCCGCGTCGTCCTGCGCAGGGCTGTTAGCCCCGCTCGGCCAGCCGGGCAGGGATGCTCGGCCGTGGTTGCACCGGCCCGCCCGCTCCGCGGGCCGGGGGATGTCTTCGGGTAAGACGAGGAAGGACACAGCGATCAGCGGTGTCCGCAAACCCCTTGAAGGAGCATCTCCATGGAACTGAAGTTTGTCGATCCGCGTGCGCTGAAGGATAACCCCGACAAGGCGCGACGCTCGAAATCCAGTCCGCAGGCCGACGCGCTGCTGCTAGCTACCATCCGCGCCGTCGGCATCGTGCAGCCACCTGTCGTCGCGCTGGAGACGGAAGGCGGCAATGGCTACGTCATCGATGCCGGCCATCGCCGGGTGAAGCAAGCGATCGCGGCCGGTCTGGAAGAGATCGCCGTCCTGGTCATCGAGAGGGCCGAGGATGGTGGCGCAATGCGGTCGTTGGCCGAGACGCTTGCGCACGAACAGCTCAATCCCGTCGACCAATGGCGAGCGATCGAACGTCTGGTAGCACTGCGCTGGACCGAGGAAGCGATCGCCCTTGCGTTAGCGCTCCCCGTCCGCCAGATCAGGAAGCTGCGCCTGCTCGCCAACGTTCTGCCGGCCATGTTGGACCAGATGGCAAAGGGCGACATGCCCAACGAGCAGCAGTTGCGCACCATCGCCTCGGCTTCGCTTGATGAGCAGAAGGAGGTCTGGAAGAAGCACAAGCCGTCCAAGGCCGATCCGCAGGTGTCGTGGTGGAGCGTGGCGCAGGGCTTGACGAAGCGTCGCATGTACGCGCGCGACGCCAGCTTCGGCGACGATCTCGCCCAGGCCTACGGCATTGCCTGGGTCGAGGACCTGTTCGCTCCGGCCGACGAGGACAGCCCGCTATACGACGGATGTCGAGGGCTTCCTTGGCGCGCAGCAGGAGTGGATGGCAAACACTGTGCCCAAGCGTGGCGTGATCGTGGAGGCCGGTCAGTGGGGCGAGCCGAAGCTGCCGCCCAAGGCCGAGCGCGTGTACGGCAAGCCGTCAAAGTCCGATCACACCGCCATGTATCTCGATCGCGACGGCAAGGTACAATCGGTCGCGTACCGCATGCCGGCGGCCAAAAAGCCCAGGGGCGAGAATGGCGCCGACGTCGAGGCCGACGGCGATGATATCGTCGTTACGGCAAAGCTGCGTCCGGACGTGACGCGCAAAGGCATGGAGATGATCGGCGACTTGCGTACCGACGCGCTGCACGAGGCGCTGTCGCGCGCACCGATCGGAGATGACACGCTGATGGCGCTGCTCGTTCTCGCCTTCGCCGGCCAGAATGTGACAGTGGCATCCGGTTCCCGCGACATCTCCTGTTACGGTGCCGCAGGCCTCGGCGAACATGCCGCGCGCCTGTTCGACCAGGAGGGCAAGCTCGATTTCGACATGGACACGCTACGCATTGCCGTGCGCTCCTTGCTGATCGACGTTCTGTCCTGCCGGGAGAATCGCTCGGACAGCGGCGTTGTCGCCCGTGTAGCCGGCGACGTCATCGCCGCCGACAACTTCCTGGCCAACATGGGGACAGAGGATTTCCTGTCATGCCTGTCGCGGCAGGCATTGGAAGCCGCCTGCGCGGATACATCCGTCCTGCCTCGTCAGAAGATCAAGGACACGCGTGCGGCCCTGGTCGAGCATTTCAAGGAACGCCGCTTTGTCCACCCGTCGGCGCTGTTTGCGCCCGCTCCGGAAAAGCTGACCGCCTGGCTGAAGATGAACCAGGCCGGGGAACAGCCCGAGGACGGCGGCACGCCGCAGCACCAGGATGAGCTCGACGGCGATGCGATCATCGAGCCGCCGCATGTCGGCGACGATGACGCTGAAGGCTTCCGCGCGGCCGCCGAGTAGCGGCGCGCCTCCTTCCTTCCGATCGCATTCCCGCCGCCGGTACCTTGCCGGCGGCGGTTTCGTTTCCACCATGAGGAACACGGAGATCCATCATGTCGGCTCAATTGATCTATGACCACGTTCCACTCGGTTCGATCGTAACTTATCGCGACGGAACCCCACGCCCACCCGAGCGGCATCGCAAGAAGCTCGCCGCCTGGGAGAACCGCAACAGCGGCGGCCGGCTGATCCGCAAGCAGGCCGAAACCCGCGTTGGCAACACCACGCTGCCGGCATCCATTACCCTGCATAAGGGTGACTATGGCGCAGTCAGGGCACCATCGTACTGCTCGTTCGCCAGAGCTTTTCGGTCAACAGCGATCTCAACTTTGCCGTCAAGCAGCGGCCCGCTATCGGCTCGGCCCTGGTGCTCGACCGCGACGACGAAGACGCCGAACTGGTCTATCTCGCCAGCCATCGTGCGGATGCCAACGAATGGCTGACGCGGCACGGCTATCCGCGAGCTGTTCTCCAAGAGGTGACGGCCGATACTGTGGCCGCGGATATCGTCGAGGGGAGGGCGGAAGCATGAGCGCGACCACTCCCCGGATACGAGACGACGAGGTCCCTGGTTATCCGGGCGTTTCTTTTGGCCGCAGCGCCGGCAATGTCCGTCGCCGATCGCCGCGCACAGCTCTTTCGCATGGAGGAGGCTCGGCGCCAGACACAGCGCCAGCTCGATATGATCGATCGGCAGGTCATAAGGCGGATGACGGCGATCATTCCGCAGCTCAGACCCCAATGTGTCGGCTACCGACGCGGGGGTCCCGAGCCGGCAATGTTTCTCGAACGATATCGAGCCAACCTGCAGCGATCACACTGGAGAGGCAGCAGCACGAGATCGACGCTCTCTCCCGCAAGCTCGCAAGGCAGGGTGCTGCAATCGAGCTGCTGCGTGCCAGGCTGCCCCCGGACCTGATGCGCGCCTGATACCGCAGCCTGGTCAGCGCTTGCGCACGAACTCCGTTCGCAACACCAGCCCCTTGATCGCATCATGCCGGCAATCGACCTCCTCGGGATTGTCGGTCAGCCGGATCGACCTGATCATCGTGCCCTGCTTCAGGGTCTGCCCGCGCCTTTGACCTTGAGGTCCTTGACGAGCATGACGGAGTCGCCGTCGGCCAGTACATTACCGGCGGCATCGCGCACTTCAATATTCCCGGCAGAAGCTGCAATGGCAGCCAACTCCGACGCTGGTCGCCATTCCCTGTCGCGTCGTCATAGACGTAGTCGTCGTTGTGATCGATCATTGCTGCCCTCGCCCCGGGATTGAATACAGTGCGCTGTCATTCCGACGTGGGAGCAGGCCAAAAATCTGATCCGCAGCGGCGGACCGGCGCGGCCCATCACCTATACCGGCAGGAGGCGAAGTTCAAAACACTGTCGTCCCTGGCGCAGCCTGACGGGCAGGCGGATCGTGTGACGGCGGGAATTGAACAGTGATTTCCTCCCGCATGCCGATGTCCGGGTCCATCCCTTGCCGGTCTTCCCGGCGGGCTTGCTGCGGTCTGAACCGGCGGCTGTCCGCTTCAAGGCCGCTATCGCGCCGCGGAGCGGAACCCGCCGATCTCGGCAAGGCTGGCCCGCGTCCCCCGCAGGGCCAGTGAAGAACTGGCCCCGCTTGTCCGCAAGCCAACCTCGCTCGCCTGGCAGGCTCCGGACCCTGAAGCGTCCAGCTTCCGCCGGTCCCTTTTGACCGCACCCGCAGGAAAGACCGGCAAGGGCCGGATCCCCTGAAGGGCATCGCTAGAAAGGTAAACTCAATGTCCAGCTCAATCCGCTCAACCAAGACCAAGGCCCGCGTCGTCCAGCTCCGCAAGGGCACCACCCTCGAAATGGTCCGGCTCTGCTGCCCGGATGCCCACCAGGCCACGCTCATCTCCGAAAGCTTTGGCCCCCCCGTCCTCGACAGCGACGGCATCCGTGAATTCCATGAGCGCAGCCTGATCAATGGCGCCGACACACTCTCCGAAGGACTTTCCGACAAGGCGATGCAGATCCACCTGCAACGGATCGTCGGTTCCTATGTAGGCTCCGCCTACGGAGCAGGCCAGTTCTACTCGAAAGCCGTCACCGAGGCTAAAGACGCCACGGCCAAACTCGCCAACGACGCCCGCGACGAGGACATTGACGGTCCGGTCGGTTTCGACAGCAATGCACAGCGCAAGCGCGAGTTCGCCGCCGACATGGGCCTCCAAGCCCACGCGTTGCGCATGGCGGCCGAGGGCGCCGTCGCCGCCTACGAGCACATCGTTGGTGAAGGCTGGAAGCCTTACGAACGCCAGACCGAGAACCCCCGCCAGGCAGTCAACCGGCAGGCGGCCGACCTTCAAATGGCGGCGCTCGGCTAACTGCCACCGGGCGGAACTTCGGCTTCGCCCGGTCTTCCTCGGTCGGCATAGTGTTCGATAGGGTAAACCGGCCTCAGCAACCGTGCGACCGGCGCCAATCCTGGAAGCCGCAGCTTCTCCGACACTTGCGGGCTCGCTTCCTTGCCTTCTGCCCCGACAGGCTGCGCAATCGGCCGAGGGACCTTCGTAGGAAGGGAGCGATACCCAAATCTTGAAGTCTTCGCGCGTCGGTCTTCCTGCACAGGGAAGATGTCATAATTCTTCCGGGCTCCGGGCTCCGGGCTCCGGGCTCCGGGCTCCGGGGCGAGGCGCGCGCGGGGCGGATTCACTGGGCTGAGCTGTGAGGAAAGGTGCTCGCGTACCGGAGTGACGCCCGAGATTGCACGGCAAGGTTGCAAATTGGGTGATATGTGATAAGGAAATGTGAAGTCAGAAGAGGCCTATTGAAATGAAGCGCATGCAAGAAAAGGACATTCCCGCATTTGTGCAGGACGTGGTCGCAACGGGCTGCGATATCTGCGCCGTCGGTCCGAGTTGTTACTCCCTGGGCGATACCGATGTTCCGCGCGACAAGCGTAGGGGATTGTACAAGAAGCTCGGCGAAATCGATGCGCGCTACGGCAGCCGCGATCACCTGCGTTACCAGATTGCGGCGCACCTGGCCTCGATTGGCCGCTACATCGACGCGCCCCCAATTGAGGAGGAGGCCTGGATCGATAATGAAACACCCGAGTTGGCCGAGGTCACGCCTTACGACGTGGCGCACTTTCAGACTTACGCCGTCCTGCTGATGTCGGAGGCGATGGGCCTCGACTGGCGCAAGGTGGCACGAGCCATCTTGAACATTGACGCAGAGCGCCAGCCGGAACGGGCACGCCGGGCTTGGACATCCCACCTGGCGCGGGCGCGGTGGCTAGCGACGAGCGGCTGCGGGCAGCTTCAGAGCGATCGGTTGCAATAGCCGCCGCCGTACGGGAAGCTCGCATGACAAGGCAGCTGTTGCCAAAGGCGAACATCGAACTTTTCGAGCGGCGGCGTGTCGAAAAAACTGCAAGCCATTTTCGTTCATACCCTGATCGAGTACTAGATCGACACGTCCAGGACGGCTTGGCAACATCAGGATGTAAGGTTCCTTACGCTGCTCAACGCCGTCCTTGTGATGGCGTTGAGCAGAAGGCGAGCTCCGGACCTTAGGCGTTAGCCTAACGTTTCGCGGCGGGCTTCTTGATTGGAGTTGTCTTCTCTTCCCATGCCAAGTTGCCGCGATTAACTCGGCGCAGCCGTCCTTTGCCAAACGGCATGGCCGACAGTTCTTGCGCGTTCGGAAGGTTGGTCGTCCGATTGATCGTTTCCGTTCCTCAGAAGTCGCGAGGAGATTGGGAGGGCAACGGTATTCATCTAGAAGCTAGCATGCGCTGCTTTGCCCCTGCCGGACGAATCCCCATTTTTTCAGGCGTCCACAATCATTGCATATATGGGTGCTACGGAGGGTCCGAACTGGGAAACAACAAATCGGGCGAGGCTTGATCATGACGACCCCCAGCCGAGGGAAATCGCCCGCACAGCTTTTCCGGCATCTATCGGCAAAGTGGCCTGCGGCGTTCAATCCGAAAGCGCCCAGGCCGCTTAGGATCGGCATCCATCATGACATTCGCGTGCTGGACGGCGAACTGTCAGATGATGAATTGAGGAGAGCCCTGCGCGCCTATACAAGCATGCCCAGGTACTTGGCGAGACTGAATGCTGGCACTGTGCGGGTCGATCTTGATGGCGAGCCGGCCGGCGAGGTATCGGATGCGGAGGCGGCGAGCGCCAAGGCTTTGCTGTGCGTCCGCAAGAACAAGGAAGAGACCAGGAAAACGCCGGAGCCAAGCGGGAGTACGCCTCGGCGCCAAAAGGTGCATATCAGGTCTATTGCCGCTCCGGCGCGCCAAGGGAAGTGACCCTGCATGTGAGCCGCCCGCTTTCCAATCAAGCCGGATTGCTGGCTTCATACATAAAGCAGGGTCAAGGTCTACGGAGCGCCCCTGTCCACGCTCTGCCGGCGCGTTTCAAGAAGATGCGGACCGTTTCCAACGGCCAGCTCCGACGAGATTGCACCACGCTCTACTACAGATTGGACCCCTCGTACCCGTCCTACACGATTACCACTCACTACGGGAATGTTGCCTCAGGACCGTTCCTCCACCCGAACGAAGACCGCGCGCTATCTCACCGAGAAGCGGCCCGGTTCATGTCTTTCCCGGACCGATACCAATTTTTGGGCGCCGCGTTTGCTCGTCAGATAGGTAATGCTGTCCCACCGCTATTGGCAAAAGCCGTAGGGACGCACCTGCTTGAGCTGTTGTCGGGTGCCTGCGCTCGCGGCTACCTTCGCGTGGCCTGATGACCACCAGCGCGAACCACAACTCCCAAAGCGTCCTCCTGGCTCATCGCTTTGAAGAACTCGGCTTCTGCCTCTTCCGTTATGTCAACCGGCTTTATCATTTCGCTCCCCAGGCTAGGACAAAACCAACAATGCGCCACCGGCAGCAAGGCGCGATGCTCTCAGGAGCATTGAAGCGGACCAGCCGTGTTCCCTTTGCGGTGCGGGCGAACCGGATACTGTCTCCGTCACTGGTGAACTGTGTTCTGGCAAGCGGCACCCCCCCTGGAGCTGATCTCGCGAAAGACGGCACGCCTGGGTGTGAGGGAGGGGACAGGTACGAGGGAGACTAACTTGCAAGATCATCGCGTTGGCAGATCATCTACCGAGACGAGGTCGCTAAATACGTCCACTTGATAGCGTTTGATTTCGCCAGATAGGTAACTAAGAGCAACCCGCACCTCTCGGATCACGAGTATTTCATGCGTTTTGTGCGAGAAACCTTCGGTTGTCAGGAGCAACCTGTTGCCAACCACAAGCTCCGGCATCGGCGAAGTAGTTTCGATCCGCGCCGGCATAAGTTCATCTTCACCGCCGACGTAGAAATTGTAGCTGTATTTCATTGATTCTGCCCTTTTAAAATCCAGCTAAACACTGCCTTTCCCGGAGCGCAAGATGCAGTATCGAGACCGGAGAACTCCCTCCTCCTTGGCAGCAGCCTCGAAGGCCTTACGCGCCTCCTCAGGGGTCACCCTGTCCTCGAATGCGTCGATGCTTGGACCGCCGTCTTCCACTTAGGTCCCCGCTCGGTCCACTTCATGAGTTCCTCGGCGGCACCCTCGACACTGTTGCACCCGTAGGTGACCCAGGTCGGTCTTGACGTTAACGGGAGGGGAGAACCAATGGGTTGCCATGAGGATCAACTTAGGGCGGCTAAAGGTTTCGTCTTCGCCAGATCGCTTCAACCGATGACGCCGCATAACGGTTCGTTAGGCATGTTTGAGGCCGTGATGGGACCGTCTCCAAACGCATCGACCGTCTTCGAAGCGCTCGGTAGGCGGGCAGGCATGCATCATCTCCCAATGGGTGTCGCCCTCGCCATTTCGGTTGCACTCGGTTTAGTCGTGACGGCGATTGCCGCGAAGGGTCAGTCGGAAGGCTGCGGCACGCGATGCTCGTCCGTCCTAGCCGATGTTCTTATGAGGGGCACGCGCCACGATGTGGAGGCGGGACCGAACATCCGGGCACACCGAGCCCTAAACAGAGGGCCTCCTCCTTAGCAGCCTTTACGTGTCATTATCCGCTATTGACAGCCGAAGGGCATCGGCAACTTCGAGTATGGCGTCCCTTATCTCTTGGTCTGTCGCGACCAAATGAGGTGCCG
>NZ_JBVVQF010000029.1:0-75144 GCF_055811815.1 Mesorhizobium sp. WSM4836 | reverse complement strand
TCATCCTCGCAAACGCTCTCCTCAAGGCGCAGAGAAAATGGGCCCCTAAAACCCCTTGATCAAAACGGATACTTTAGTTCTTGTTTGATCCATGTCGTTATCGCGAAACCGCTGCACACTTTTGCGCGACATGCATTGGGGGTGCGGCGGGCTCGAATTCCGAGATCAAGCCGCCCGGCGTTGGTCGCGCATCAGGATTTCGCCCTGGCGGATCTCGGTGCCCAGCACTTTCAGGCATTCGCGCATGAAGGCGGCAAGGCCCGGCCAGCCCTTGGCCGATACCAGATTGCCGTCGACATGAGCGCCGGTCGGCGCAACGTCGATATAGATACCACCGGCCAGCGTGACTTCCGGCTCGCAATATTGCAGCGCCGCAACCTCGCGGCCGCGCACCACGCCATCGACTGCGATCAGGATCTGCACGCCGTGGCAGATGGTGAAGATCGGTTTGCCGGTTTCATGGAAATGCCGCACCAGCGCCTGCACGCGCTTGTCGATGCGGATATATTCCGGCCCGCGCCCGCCCGCTGCGTAGACGGCGTCGTAGTCGGCCGGATTGACCTCCGAAAACGTCTTGTTGAGGATGTAGTCGTGGCCGAGCTTTTCCGTATAGGTCTGGTGGCCTTCGAAGTCGTGCAGCGAGGTCTTCAGGATATCGCCGGCCTTCTTGTCGGGACAGACGACATGAACGGTGTGGCCCACCGCATGCATGGCCTGTTCAAAGACGAAAATCTCGTATTCCTCGCTGAACTCGCCAACGAGCATCAATATCTTCTTGCCAGCCATGTCCGGTTCCTCCCTTGTGGCCACATTTATTTCGGATTGCGAAATAATCGGCCTATCCTAAGGCGGGGACGGGCAAAATAAAAGATCGAATCGGCAATGTGGTCCGACCAGATGGGGCCTCTGGTCCTCTGGAACGGATCAGCCGGCGCGCACCCGCCGCCAGGAATATTTCGGGCCTTTGGCCTCCGGCTTCACCGACGGCTGGTAGAACAGCGGCAGTCCGCCGGTGCGGCCCTGCTCGAGCCGCTTCAGCAGCACCGGGTGCGAGATCTCGAATTCGTCGAAGCCAACACGCAGCATGTGCGGTAGCTGGTCGACCAGAACTTGCCCGGTGGCGCGCATGGCGCCGGTGAAGTGGTAACGGCTGCGCAGCAATTCGCCCTTGGAGAACGAGCGGCCGTCATTGAACGCCGGGAAGGCTAGCGCCACCAGCGACAGCTGATCGAGCAGGCCGGTGATCTTTTCAAGCTGGTCGCCGGGCTGCAGCAACACGCCGATGCGTTCCTTCGCCGACCGCCGCACCACCGGATCAAGGCCGAGAAACGCCTGCAGCGGCAGGATGAAACGGCCATTGCCGACCAGGGCCTCGGCGCTTTCGGCATGAACCCACTCGTCCTCGCGGAACCCACCCGGTGTCCACAGCCGCGTGGCGTTTTCGGCTATCAAGTCGCTCATCAAGAAAATTCCCAGTCCAAAATCTGGATGCCAAAAATGCTCGATCCCAAAAAAGATCCTAAAGCGAGGCGTCGGTCAGCGACCTTTCCAGCCCCGACAAATGGATGCCGCATTCGGTCTTGGCATGCCCGGCCCAGCGGCCGCTGCGTGCGTCGTCGCCCGGCTGCACCGGCTGCGTGCATGGGAAACAGCCGATCGACAGATAGCCATAGGCGACCAGCGGGTTTTCACGCAGCGCATGCGCGCGCATGTAGCCGGCCTGGTCCGATGTCGTCCAGTGCGCCAGCGGATTGATACGGATGCGCGAACCGACCGCCTCGAACACCGGGAGCGCTGCCCTTGTCGCCGCTTGGAAGCGCTTGCGTCCGGTGAACCAGGCGCGGAACGGCTCGACGCCGCGCGCCAGCGGCTCGACCTTGCGCACGTCGCAGCAGGCGTCGGTATCGGTCTCGTTCAGATTGCCGGCCGGGTCGACCCTTGCCAGCGCCGCATCGTCGGGCCTGATCACCCGGATATCGGTCAGCCCGAAATCGGCGACCAGCGCGTCACGATAGCCGAGCGTCTCCTCGAAATGCTTGCCGGTGTCGAGAAAGATCACCGGCAGCGTGCGGTCGATCTCGGCGATCATGTGCAGCAGCACCGCCGAATCCGCGCCGAAGGACGAGACGGCGGCGATTTCGCCGTGAAAGAATTCCCGGGCCGACCGTTCGATGATCTGCAGCGGCTTCAGATGGCCGTAGAGCGCGTCGAGACCCGCCGCTTGGGCGGCGATACCGGCCTCAACGTCGACAATACGGTCAAGCGGCCTTGGCTTCGCCAGCATAGAGCGCCTCCTTGAACGGCGCGGGACCGACACGGCGGTAGGCGTCGATGAATTTTTCGTTTCTGTCCAGCCGAAGCCCGAGATAGGTCTCGACGATCTGCTCGATGGCATCGGTGATCTCTTCCGAACTGAAGCCGCGGCCGATGATCTCGCCGACCGAGGTGTTTTCGTCGGCCGAGCCGCCGAGCGTCACCTGGTAGAGCTCGGCGCCTTTCTTCTCGACGCCGAGAATGCCGATATGGCCGACATGGTGATGACCGCAGGCATTGATGCAGCCGGAAATCTTCAGCTTCAATTCGCCGATCTCGCGCTGGCGCTCCAGCGAGGCGAAGCGCCGCGAGATTTCCTGCGCCACGGGAATCGAGCGCGCCGTCGCCAGCGCGCAGTAATCGAGGCCGGGACAGGAGATGATGTCGCTGATCAGGTTGGAATTGGCCGTCGCCAGCCCGATATCGACAAGCGCATCATAGACCGTCTTGAGGTCGGCCCGCGCGACATGCGGCAGGATCAGGTTCTGCTCATGACTGACGCGCAGCTCGTCGAATGAATATTTTTCGGCAATGTCGGCGACCGCTTCCATCTGGCTGTCGGAGGCGTCGCCGGGCGTCTCGCCGATGCCCTTGAGCGAGATGGTCACCGCCGCATAGTCGGGATGGCGATGGGTGACCACATTCTGGTCCAGCCATTCGGAAAAGCTCTTGGAATCGAGCCGCGCAAGCTTGACCGCCTCGTCGCCTTCCGGCCGCTCGACAAGCGCCGGCGGCGCGAAATAGGCGTCGATGGCGCGGATGTCCTCTTCCGGCAGCTTCAACTCGGCGTCCTTCAATTCCTGCCATTCGGCCTCGACCTGGCGGGTGATCTCCTCGACGCCGGTCTCATGGACGAGGATCTTTATCCGCGCCTTGAACTTGTTGTCGCGCCGGCCGTAGAGGTTGTAAACGCGTAAGATCGCCGTGCAGTAGGACAACAGATCCGCTTCGGGCAGGAAATCGCGGATCTTCTTGGCCACCATCGGCGTGCGGCCCTGGCCGCCGCCGACATAGACGGCGAAACCGAGCTCGCCGGCCGCATTCTTCTTCAGGTGCAGGCCGATGTCGTGCGTCTGGATGGCGGCGCGGTCGCGCTCGGCGCCGGTCACCGCGATCTTGAACTTTCGCGGCAGGAACGAGAATTCCGGATGCACCGACGACCATTGCCGCAGGATCTCGGCATAGGGGCGCGGGTCGGCAACCTCGTCGGCGGCGGCGCCGGCGAAGTGGTCGGCGGTGACGTTGCGTATGCAGTTGCCGCTGGTCTGGATGGCGTGCATCTCGACGCTTGCCAGATCCGCCAGGATCGCCGGAATGTCCGACAGCGCCGGCCAGTTGAACTGGATGTTCTGGCGCGTGGTGAAATGGCCATAGCCCTTGTCGTATTTGCGGGCAATGTGGCCGAGCATGCGCAGCTGCTTGCCGTTCAGCGTGCCGTAGGGCACCGCGATGCGAAGCATATAGGCATGCAGTTGCAGATAGACGCCATTCATCAGCCGAAGCGGCCGGAACTGGTCCTCGGTGATCTCGCCGGCAAGCCGCCGCGCGACCTGGTCGCTGAACTCGGCGACGCGGGCCTTGACGAAATCGTGGTCGAACTCATCGTAACGGTACATATTCAGGTCTTTCCGGGCGCGTCCGCCCGTTATTTTCTTCGTTCGAGCATGATCGGGATCATGCTCCTGTCATCTATGCCGCGCGTGCGGCCTGCAGACGGGCCTGCTTTCCCAGATCGTTGCGGGTCGTCGGGCCGGCGGCACGGATCTTTTCGCGCAGCCGGACCGCTTCGACCGTGCCGTTGACCATGGTCACGTCGATCAGGTTTACGTCGACCACTTCGTTGTTGGCGGAGGCCTTGGCGCCGATCGCCTCCAGCCGGTCCTCGGCCGCCTTGTCATGGGCGATCTCGGCGTGGTCGATGGTCTCGGCCCACCCGCCATTGGCGTACCAGACGGCTATGCCGTCGGCGAGGCGGTTCGCGGTCAGCACTTTCATTGGTTCACTCCTTGCGCGGCAGCACGGGCCACGCTTTCCGGCCTGTGTGCCGCCAGCGGCTCGGACCGTTCGAAATTGGCGCCGGCGACCGCGTCGCCGATGATGGTCATCACCGGGCCGCTGAGGTCGGCGCGCGCCTCCAGCGACGGCAGGTCGGCGAGCGTGCCGTGAAAACGGCGGCGGTTGGCAAGGCTGGCATTCTCGACCACGGCGACGGCCGTATCCGGCGACAGGCCGGCTTCGATCAGCCGGCCGGCGACCTCGGCGGCCACCGAGCGGCCCATATAGACGGCGACCGTCGCGCCGGAAATGGCGAGCCTTGCCCAGTCGGGCAGCGAATTTCCCTTGAGGTCGTGGCCGGTGGTGAACACCATCGACGACGACACGCCGCGCAGCGTCAGCGGCAGTTCGAAATCGGCGGCGGCGGCGAAGGCTGCGGTGACGCCCGGAACCACTTCGTAGGCGACGCCGGCATCGCGAAGCGCCGCCATCTCCTCGCCGGCCCGGCCGAACACCAGCGGGTCGCCGGACTTCAGCCGCACGACGCGCTTGCCGGCGTGGCCAAGCTCGACCAGCAGCGCATTGATTTCGGCCTGGCTCTTGGAATGGCAGCCCTTGCGCTTCCCGACCGGCAGGCGCTCGGCATCGCGGCGGCCCATGGCGACGATCGCCTCTGGTACCAGCGCGTCGTGGACGATCACGTCGGCTTCCATCAGCAAGCGATGGGCGCGCAGCGTCAAAAGGTCCTCGGCGCCGGGACCGGCGCCTACCAGCGCGATATGGCCCGATGCCGGTTGGTTCGAAAGCAGCAGGCCGACGGCGACATCATGCGCCTGAGAAAGCTCGCCGGCCTCCACGGCTCGGGCCGGTGCGCCGCTAAAGAAATCGCTCCAGAAGCGGCGGCGGGCATTGCCTTTCGGCAGCAGTTTTTCGGCGGCCTCGCGAAACGACGCGGCAAGGGCTGCGAGCGGACCGAGCGAGGGCGCCAGCATGCGGTCGATGCGGCTGCGCAGCATCTGCGCCAGCACCGGGCCGGCGCCTTCGGTGCCGATGGCAATGGCGACCGGCGCGCGGTTGACCAGTGCCGGCGTGAAGAAGTCGCAGAGCTCCGGCCGGTCGACGGCATTGACCGGAATGCCCAGCCGGCGCGCATCCCCGGCAACGCGGCGGTCGAGCGCCTCGTCGCCGCTGGCGGCGAACACCATCACAGCACCTGCGAGATGTGCTGCATCATAGGTGTCGGCAATGCGGGTGGCGCCCGTCTCGGCGATAAAGGCCAGCAGCTCCGGGCTTGTTTTATCGCTGACGATGCGCAGCACAGCACTCGACTGCGCGAGCAGCCGCGCCTTGGCCAGCGCTTCCTCGCCGCCGCCGACGATGGCTACGGCTTCGCCCTCGACCCGCATGAAGACGGGAAAGGCATTGAGCTTGGGTGTGGCCTGCGGCATGACGAGCGGAATCCTGGAACCGTTTGCCAGTTCTACGCGGGGGCGCGAAAAACCAGAAGGCACCCACTCGCGCATCGCTTCGTAGCAGGCAATCTCTTTTCTGCAAGCATGAAGGCCAAGAGAAAAATATTCCACATTAAAGTGCGGAGCGGATTGAAGCAGCTGTTGCGGCCCTTGATCCGCTGCCTTTCTAGCGGCTGGCCGAGCCAGCCGCAAAACAGATTTTTCTGAATTCTACCAACTTAGTAGATTAAAGCCGCCGGGTGCAGACCGGGCCATCGACGGCAGCCCCGCACTCTCGCCGGCCCCTGTCGGAGCACCGGGTCCGAATACCGGAACATTCCCGCCTCGGCACGCGTTTGCCCTATGGACCCAGGCCGGTCAAAACCCGGCGGCAAAATACCCGGCGATGGGCTCGAAAAATCAAAAAAGGAGCGCCCTATGAGCAACGTCAGACTGAAACGCGGACTGTGGATCGTGGTGGCCGACGGTGAAAAGGCGCTGTTCCTCAAAAACCGTGGTGACGTCCGATATCCCGACCTTCAGGTCGTGCACGAGATGGAGCAGGAAAACCCGGCAACCCGGGAGCAAGGCACGGACCGCCCCGGCCGCTACAGCGACGGCGTGCATCGCAGCGCGGTCGAGGACACCGACTGGCACCGCCTCGGCAAGGAGCGTTTTGCCGACGAGATTGCCGAAAGGCTCTACAAGCTGGCGCATCGCGGCACATTCAAGGAGATCGTGCTGATCGCACCGCCGCCGGTACTGGGCGATATGCGCAGGAAGCTGCACAAGGAAGTCACCGACAAGATAGCGGCGGAGATTCCAAAGACGCTGACCAACCACAGCATACCCGACATCGAGAACCTGCTGCAGACGGCCTGATGGGGCGGCGCGCAGCAATTTCCCTGATCGCCAAGCTGGAGCAGGCGAGGCAATCGCATCAGGTTTGCGCCGCCCCTCACCTTTTTTAGCCATTCCGGCGAGCCGCTTGTCTCGCCTGTCCTTCGGACCCCGTGAAGAACGGAGAGAGGGGGCTCGCCGGCGTTGCGTTCAACCCCCTTCTCCCCGTCCTTCACGGGGAGAAGGTCCCGGGCAGGGGGATGAGGGGCGGCGCCGACGATCGATAAAACACAACCACTCAAACGTGCTGGCCGCCGTTGATGTGGATTTCCGAGCCGGTCACGTAAGACGCCTGCCCCGAGCACAGGAAGAAGATGATGTCGGCGACTTCCGCGGTAGTGCCCAGCCTTCTTAGCGGGATGGTCTCGACGATTTTTTCCGTGCCCGGCGACAGGATCGCGGTATCGATCTCGCCCGGCGCAATCGCATTGACGCGAATGCCGTGCGGGCCGAAATCATGTGCCATCTCGCGGGTCAGCGAGCCGAGTGCCGCCTTCGAGGTCGCATAGGCGGTACCGGCGAAAGGATGCACGCGGGTGCCGGCGATCGAGGTGACGTTGACGATCGAGCCCTTGGCCGACGCCAGCTCCCTGAACAGGCCCCGCGCCAGCATGATCGGGGCGAAGAAATTCACCTGGAAAACGTCGCGCCAGACATGCATCGGCGTGTCGATCGAGTTCATGCGGCTGTTGCCGTCCTTGAGCTTCGGCGAGATGCCGGCATTGTTGACCAGCGCATGCAGCTGCCCGCCATGCGCCTCCAGCCGGTGGCGGATCTCGGAGATGGCGATGCCGACGTCCTCCTGGTCGGCGAGATCGACCTTGATGTGGTCTTCCGGGCCGGCCGGCCACGGGCAGTCCTCGGCAAAAGCCTGGCGCGAGCAGGTGATGACGCGCCAGCCCTCACGTGAAAAGCGCTTGACCGTGGCATGGCCGATGCCACGGCTGGCGCCGGTCAGCACGATGGTTTTTCTTGTATCGGGTTCAGCCATGTCGCTTGTCTCCAGGCGGACATGTAGCGGAACATCGTCGCGGTTGCGAGGGCCCGTCGCTCAGCCGCCTGTCAGAATGTCCAGGATCGAGGTCTGCCGCTTCTTGACCGGGCCGCCGACTTCGCCGGGCGGCACCGGGTGCTTGATCGATCCGGTGGCGCCATCGACGCCCGGCATTGCAAGGCCGTCGGCATCGACCGTCTCGGCAGGACGCGCGGGTCGCGAAGCCGACTGGGTAGCTGACGCAGGGGGCGCCGATTGGCCAACGGAAGCGACCGGCGCCGGCGGCGCCGTGTCGGACGGTATGTCGTCCGGGACGATGGTGTCGGGCGGCGTCGACTTCCAGGTTCCGGGCAGCGGCCGCACCGGCACGCCTTCATGCGCGGCGACCATGAATTCGTGCCAGGCCTGCGCCGGCAGTGCGCCCCCGGTCACCTTCTTCATCGCGCTGCCGTCATCATTGCCGAACCAGACGCCGGTGGTGAGGTTGGCGGTATAGCCGATGAACCAGGCGTCGCGCGAGTTCTGGCTGGTGCCGGTCTTGCCGGCGGCCGGCCAGGCGAACGCCGCCTTCCTGGCCGTGCCGATCTCGACCGTGCCGGTCATCATCGAATTCATCATGCCGACGATGTCGGCCTTCACGACGCGCGGCGCACCGCCGCCATTGTTTTCGTAGAGCACCTTGCCGTCGCTCGTCGTGACGCGGCGGATGAAATGGATGTCGGGCTTATAGCCGCCATTGGCGAAGGGAACATAGGCCGACGTCAGTTCCAGCGGCGTCACTTCCGAGGTGCCGAGCGCGATCGAGGTGTTGGCCGTCAGCTCGGACTGGATGCCCATGCGGTGCGCCGCCTCGACCACCGCGTTCGGCCCGACTTCCATGGTCAGCTGCGCGGCAACCGAGTTCAGCGATTTTGCCAGCGCCGTCGCCAGTGTCACCTTGCCGAAATACTTGCCGCCGTAATTGTCGGGCGTCCAGTTGCCGATCTTGATCGGCGCGTCATTGCGCACGCTGTCGGGCGTACGGCCGGATTCCAGCGCCGCCATATAGACGAACGGCTTGAACGCCGAACCCGGCTGGCGGCGCGCCTCCGAGGCGCGGTCGAACTGGCTGGTCGAATAATCATAGCCGCCGACCATGGCGCGCACCGCGCCGGAATTGTCGATCGACACCAGCGCGCCCTGGCTGACATTGAGCCTCTTGCCGCTCTGGTCGATGAGCCTCCGTATCGATTCCTCGGCGAGCTTCTGCAGCGTCAGATCGACGGTCGTGTCGACGACGATGTCACGGCGCACGTCGCCGATCAGATCGGGCAGTTCTTCCATGATCGTATCGGCGACATAGTTTTCCGAGCCGGTCCAGTAGGACGGCGCGCGCGTCGCCGGCGCGCTCATCGCCGTGGTCATCTCCTTGGCGCTGATCTTGCCCTCGTGGCGCATCGCGGCAAGCACCAGCTGCGAGCGTTGCTCGGCCGCCTTCGGGTCGCGTGCCGGCGACAGCCGCGACGGCGCCTTGAGCAGGCCGGCGAGAAGTGCGGCCTCCGACAGCGTGACGTCGCGCGCGCTCTTGCCGAAATAGCGGCGCGAGGCCGCTTCGACGCCGTAGGCGCCGGAGCCGAAATAGACCCGGTTGAGGTACATTTCGAGGATCTGGTCCTTCGTATGCTTGTGCTCCAGCCACAGCGCCAGAAGCACTTCCTGCACCTTGCGTTCCAGCGTGCGGTCCGGCGTCAGGAACAGGTTCTTGGCCAGCTGCTGGGTCAGCGTCGAGCCGCCCTGCGAAAAGTGCCCGCCCAGCACATTGGTCGCCATGGCCCGGGAAAGGCCGATCGGATCGATGCCGAAATGCGAATAGAAGCGGCGGTCTTCGATGGCGATGACCGCCTCGGGAATATAGGGCGACATTTCGTGCAGGCCGACGGCTTCGCCGCCGCTCATGCCGCGATTGCCAAGCAGCTGGCCGTCGGCCGAGACGATCTTGATATTGGGGGCGCGGTCGGGAATGGCCCAGGTGGTGGCCGCCGGCATTTTCGCACCGTAATAGATGATGATGCCGGCAGTGGCGATGCCACCCCAGATGGCCAGCACGAAGCACCAGTAGAACAGCCGGGCAAGCACGCCGAACAGGCCGCGCCGGCTTTTGCCACGCCCGCCGCGTGACGGCTTGGCCTTGGACGATTTGCGCTTTGCAGCGGCTTTTCGGTTGCTCGGCACGACGCGGTCCTCCTCGCTCACCGAAAAGCCGGCCGAGGATTTCGCCCCCGGCGATGCCTCGAAGCTGGGCTCGATGCGGCTGTCTTTCCGGTTCGCCATGCGCTGTGCTGTCTTCCCCATGCCTATGGCGTTCGGGTTGAAGACTAGATGCGGCGGTTTAAAGGCGGGTTAAGTCGGGAAAAATCGAAGTAAACTGTATTCAATCGCTTGCCGGACAGCTGCGGCTAACGACAGCGCCAAAGCCCGAAACGAAAACACCCGCCTCGGCGGGCGGGTCGTTGGAGCCAATGAGCACCATACCGAGATTAGTAGCATAGCTGCCGGCACAAAGCAAGAACAAAATACGTTTCGCCTCAGAATAATCACTTCAGGTCGGCGGTTGCGACAACCCTCAGTCGTCCGTGTCCGGGTCGTCGGAGGCCGGCCGCCAGCTGATTGGCTCGATCTTCTTTTGCGTATGGCCGTCGGTATAGGCCCACCAGCCGGCATCGCTTTCGTCCCAGTCGCCGCCGGCCGCCTTCAGCCGGTCGAGCGAGCGGTATTGCGCGATGCTCTCGTTCATCACGCCGTCGCTGTCCTGCCAATAGACGGTGATTTTGGAGCCGTCCTTCGGTGCCGTCTCGATTGGTTTTCGCGCAGCCATTTCAATTCCTCCCGGTGAAGCGAACGGAGTGCCGGGACAAGCGCCCTCGGTTCCTTCCCGATGGCCTTTATGAGAATTCGCTCCGCGAGACATATGGCGTGGTTTTCGAGAACCGGAGCGCAGCGGACATTTGGGTCCGTGAGCACCGGCCTACGCCGGCCATAGCCTTAACTGCCACGACCGCTCAGAATGCTTCGGCCGGCGAAGGCCGGAAGCGGAGAAAACTGCGCCAGATGGCCGAGGGAGTAGAATTATCATAGAGGCCATTAGCTGTGGGCGAAGATATCCTCCTCATCCCAGCCCATCAGGTCGAGTTTCGCACGCGTCGGCAGGAAGCGGAAGCAGGCATCGGCTTCCCTGGTCCGATTGTCGCGCGCCAGCCGCGCGCTCAGCACGTCGCGCAGCCGGTGCAGATAGAGCACGTCGGAGGCGGCATATTCGAGCTGCTCGGGCGACAGCGTCTCGGCCGCCCAGTCCGATGATTGCTGCGCCTTCGACAGGCCGACCCCGAGAAGCTCGAAGCAGATATCCTTCAGCCCGTGCCGGTCGGTGTAGGTGCGCGTCAGCCGCGACGCGATCTTAGTGCAGAACACCGGCTCCGGCATGACGCCAAAGGCGTTGTAGAGCACGGCAAGGTCGAAGCGGCCGTAATGGAAGAGCTTGGTGATGCTGCGGTTCTTGAGCAGGCTGACGAGGTTCGGCGCCTTCTTCTGGCCGGGCGCGATCTGGATGACGTCGGCCGAGCCGTCGCCCGGCGAGATCTGCACGACGCAGAGCCGGTCGCGATGCGGGTTCAGCCCCAGCGTCTCGGTGTCAATGGCGACCGCCCCGACATCGTAATGCAGCAGGCCGGGCAGATCGTTTTTGTGGAAACGTATGTCGCTCATCGTCTTCTCCGGTCGCGGCCCCGTGCAGCGATGCGCGACGGACCTTGCCCGTCCTTGCCGCGATCCGGCGAAAAATCAACAAAAACTTGAGTCTGGCGCAATTTCAGCGTGTCAGCGCCTCGAGAATGCGCGCCCAGGAGCGCTGGCCCTTGTGAAAGGAGCTCATCTCGTACTTCTCGTTCGGCGAGTGGATGCGGTCGTCGTCGAGACCGAAACCGACCAGCAGCGATTCCATGCCGAGATAGGTCTGGAAATCGCCGACCACCGGGATCGAGCCGCCGCCGCCGGTCACCACCGCCGGCTTCGGCCATTCGTCGGACAGCGCCTGCTTGGCCTTGGCCAGGAAAGGCGAGTCGTAGGAAAGCTGGATCGCCGGCGAGCCGCCATGCGGATGGAATTCGACGGAGCAGTCGGCCGGTACACGTTGCCTGACGAATGCCTGGAAGGCGGCGCGGATTTTTTCCGGATCCTGTTTGTCAACGAGGCGGAAGGACACTTTCGCCGAGGCTTGCGCGGCGATCACCGTCTTGAAGCCCTTGCCGGTATAGCCGCCGATGATGCCGTTGAACTCGGCCGTCGGGCGGGCCCAGGTCAGTTCGAGCACCGAGCGGCCCTTTTCGCCGGACGGGATCGACAGGCCAATCGGGCCGAGGAAGGTCTCGGGCGTCTCGCCGAGCGACAGCCACGACTGCAATATCTGCGACGGCGTTTCCTCGACGCCGTCATAGAAACCCGGAATGGTGACGTGACCGTCCTCATCATGGATATCGGCTAGGATTCTTGCCAGGATGCGGATCGGGTTGGCGGCCGCGCCGCCATAGAGCCCGGAATGCAGGTCGCGGTCGGCCCCCATCACCGTGATCTCCTCGCCGACCAGCCCGCGCAGCGAGACGCAGATCGACGGCGTATCGCGGTCCCACATACCGGTGTCGCAGACCAGCGCGAAATCGGCCTTGAGCTCATCGGCATTCGCCTCGAGAAACGGTTTCAGCGACGGCGATCCGGACTCCTCCTCGCCCTCGAACAGGATCGTGATGCGGCACGGCAATCCGCCATGCACCTGCTTCCATGCGCGGCAGGCCTCGACGAAGGTCATCAGCTGACCCTTGTCGTCGGCCGCGCCGCGGCCGGTGATCACCTTGTGACCGGGCTCGATCTCCTTGACCGCCGGCGCGAACGGGTCGTTTTCCCACAGCTCGATCGGATCGACCGGCTGGACGTCGTAATGGCCGTAAAACAACAGATGCGGCGCGCCCGCCGGTCCGTCGTGATGCGCGACCACCATCGGATGCCCCGGCGTGTCGCGCACGCTGGCGTCGAAGCCGATCAGCTTGAGCTCGGCGACAAGCCATTCGGCGGCCTTGCGGCAGTCGGCGGCGTAGTCCGGATCGGTGGAGATCGACTTGATGCCGAGCAGGCCGAACAGGCGTTCCAGGCTCTGGTCGAAGTTCTTGTCGAGGCGGTCGAGAACAGGGGAAACTGCGGACATTTGGCGGGCCTTTCGATTCTGGCGGCGAATCTAGAGCCCATGCGGCGAAACGGAAAGCCCGCGACCGTTGGGCCACAGCTTCTTGTCCAAAGGCAAAAAAATGCCGCCGTGGTGGAGGGGAACCACGGCGGCTTTACTCGAAACGATGCGGCAGCCCGGAGAGGGGGGATAGGCTGCCGCAAGTGTCCGGGATAGGCGGGGGACGGGCCTTGCTCCGGACTTCGGCGAAAACTGCCGATGGCATTTATCTGTGTCTGCGAACGTGGCGATTCAAGGGCACAAAAATTACACTTTTGTAACATAGGCGTGAGCGAACAAGGCTCCGAGCAAGCCGCCTTGGCCAACCAAGCTCGCACGCCTTTTGTCAGGGTGTTGCCGGAACCCTTGGCGCAAGCCGCCTTTGGCATGGACCGCGGCGCCGCACCGCGCTATCCCTCGTGCCATGAAAAAAGGCGATCATCTCTTCCTTGTCGACGGCTCCGGCTACATCTTCCGCGCCTATCACGCGCTCCCGCCACTGTCGCGCAAGTCCGACGGGCTGCCGACCAGTGCCGTGCTCGGCTTCTGCAACATGGTCTGGAAGCTGACGCAGGACGCCCGCAACACCGATGTCGGCATCGTGCCGACGCATTTCGCCGTGATTTTCGATTATTCGTCGAAGACCTTCCGCAACGACCTCTACCCCGAATACAAGGCCAACCGCTCGGCGCCGCCGGAAGATTTGATCCCGCAATTCGGCCTGATCCGCCAGGCGACCAGGGCCTTCAACCTGCCATGCCTTGAGACGGAAGGCTACGAGGCCGACGATTTGATCGCCACCTATTGCCGGCTTGCCTGCGAAGTCGGCGCCGACACCACCATCATCTCTTCCGACAAGGATCTGATGCAACTGGTCGGCCCAACGGTTGCCATGTACGACCCGATGAAGGACCGCCAGATCGGCGTTCCCGAGGTGATCGAGAAATGGGGCGTGCCGCCGGAGAAGATGATCGACCTGCAGGCGCTGACCGGCGACTCGGTCGACAATGTGCCGGGCGTGCCCGGCATCGGGCCGAAGACGGCGGCGCAATTGCTCGAACAGTTCGGCGACCTCGACACGCTGCTCACCCGCGCCGGCGAGATCAAGCAGGACAAGCGGCGCGAATCGATCATCGCCAATGCCGACAAGGCACGCATCTCGCGTGACCTGGTGAGGCTGAAGAACGACGTGCCGGTGACCGAAGGGCTTGACGAGTTCGTGCTGCACCCGCCGGACGGCCCGAGGCTGATCGGCTTTCTCAAGACCATGGAATTCTCGACGCTGACCCGCCGCGTCGCCGAAGCGACCGGAACCGACGCGGGCGACATTCCAGCGACCCCCGTCACGATAGAGCGTGCCGATACCGCGCATGGCCCCGATATGGGTTTTGGCGTGCCGGCGGCCGCCGAGAGCGCACCGCCGTCGGACGAAGCGGCACTCGAAGCCCCGGCCGCAGCCAAGCAAGGCGACACCCCTTCCCTGCTTTCGGCGCTTCGCCTGGAGGCTGCCACCGCCCGCAAGATCGACACCGGCGCCTACGCCTGCATCCGCGACGCCGCGACGCTGAAGGTCTGGATCGCCGAAGCGATGGAGAGAGGCATCGTCGCCTTCGACGTCAAGGCCTCCTCGCCCGATCCGATGCGGGCCGAACTGATCGGCCTTGCCATGGCCGTCGCGCCGGGCCACGCCGCCTATGTGCCGCTTGCCCATAAAAACGGCAATGGCGACCTGCTCGGCGGCGGCGCGGTCGAAAACCAGATCCCGGTCCGCGACGCGCTGGCCTTGCTCAAGCCGCTGCTCGAGGACAAATCCGTCCTCAAGATCGTGCACGATATGAAATACCGCCTTGTCGTCATGAGCCGTCACGGCATCGAGATCGGCCCCTATGACGACACCATGCTGATCTCCTACGTGCTCGAGGCCGGCACCCACGGTGGCCATGGCCTGGAGGCGCTGGCAGATAAATGGCTCGGCCACGCGACCATTCCACTGAAGGAACTGGCCGGTTCGGGAAGAAGCTTCGTCGGCCTCGATCAGGCCGACCTCGGCAAGGCGACGGCTTACGGCGCCGAGCACGCCGACGTCGCGCTCAGGCTCTGGCAGGTGCTAAAGCCGCGGCTTGCCGCCAAGGGCCTGGTCTCGGTATATGAACGGCTGGAACGGCCGCTGGTGCCGGTGCTGGCGCGGATGGAGCAGCGCGGCATCTCGGTCGACCGGCAGATCCTGTCGCGGCTCTCCGGCGAACTGGCGCAGGGTGCCGCACGGCTCGAGGACGAGATCTACCAGCTCGTCGGCGAGCGCATCAACATCGGCTCGCCAAAACAGCTTGGCGACATCCTGTTCGGCAGGATGGGCCTGCCCGGCGGTTCTAAAACCAAGACCGGCCAATGGTCGACCTCGGCGCAGCTTCTCGAAGACCTCGCCGCCGAGGGCCACGAATTGCCGCGCAAGATCGTCGACTGGCGCCAGCTGACCAAGCTGAAATCGACCTATACCGATGCCCTGCCCGGCTTCATCCATCCCGACACTAAGCGCGTCCACACCTCCTACGCGCTTGCCTCGACGACGACCGGCCGGCTGTCGTCCTCGGATCCCAATCTACAGAACATTCCGGTGCGCACCGTCGAGGGCCGAAAGATCAGGACGGCCTTCATCGCCGATAAGGGCAACAAGCTGGTTTCCGCCGACTACAGCCAGATCGAATTGCGCGTGCTCGCCCACGTCGCCGAAATCCCGCAGCTCAAGCAGGCCTTCGCCGACGGCGCCGACATCCACGCCATCACCGCGTCGGAAATGTTCAACGTGCCGGTCGAGGGCATGCCATCGGAAGTGCGCCGCCGCGCCAAAGCGATCAATTTCGGCATCATCTACGGCATTTCGGCGTTTGGCCTTGCGAACCAGCTGTCGATCGCGCGCGAGGAAGCCGGCGACTACATCAAGAAATATTTCGAGCGCTTCCCCGGCATCCGCGACTATATCGACGCGACCAAGGCCTATGCCCGCGAGCACGGCTTCGTCGAGACCATCTTCGGCCGCCGCATCCACTACCCCGAGATACGCTCGTCAAACCCCTCGGTCCGGGCGTTCAACGAGCGCGCCTCGATCAACGCACGCCTGCAGGGCACCGCCGCCGACATCATCCGCCGCGCCATGATCCGCATGGACGAGGCGCTGGAAAAGGCCAGGCTTTCCGCCCGCATGCTGCTGCAGGTGCATGACGAGCTGGTTTTCGAGACCGTCGAGGCCGAGGTCGACGCGACGGTTCCCATCGTCTGCCACGTCATGGAGAACGCCGCCATGCCGGCAGTATCGATGTCGGTGCCGCTGCACGTCGACGCCCGCGCCGCCGACAACTGGGAAGAGGCGCATTAGGGCGGGGCCGGATATCGACTTCCTGTTGAGGAGCCCCAATATTCTGATGCGGCCTACCTTCATCAGCCTACGCGCCCGTTGAGCCATCTTTCGGCTCAAGGTTTACGAAAAGCAGCGGTGTGGTACACTGCCCCCATGATCACGAAGACACTCGAGAACCTCGTAAAGCACGCGGAAGCTTGCCTCGCGAAGACCAGGAGGAGCTTGCCGACTATGCCCGCGTCATCGAGGCGCGGCGAACCGGCGTGTATGCGACGTCGGAATCAGAGCGCAGCGCGGTCACAGCGGGGCTGGCAGAGGCCGATAACGGCACTTTCGTAGATGAGGATACCGTTCGCGCGGCCGACACCCGCCGCAGGCTATGAAGGTCCGATTTACGCGGCAAGCTTTTGCCGAACGCGAGGCGCGCTGTTCCCGCCTCAAGCCGCTTCAGCCAAACACTTCGCACAAGTCCCGCGGAATTCGATCACCGCCTTCTTGGCTGCGAAGCCGGTCGAACGCACCCATTCGTCGAGCCGGTGGCCGACATCGTGGTCGGAGAACTCGGTCACCTGGCCGCAGGTGTCGCAGATGGCAAACGCCGTCATCGAATGGCTGTGGTCGTGCGGCTCGGCACAGGCGACGAAGGAATTGAGGCTTTCGAGCCTGTGGACGAAGCCGGATTTCACCAGCGCGTCGAGCGCCCGGTAGACCTGCAGCGGCGCGCGAAAGCCGCGCTCGCGCAATTGGTCGAGCAACGTGTAGGCGCTGAGCGGTCCGCTGGCGGCCTCGAGTTTCTCGAGCACGCAAAGCTGGTTCTTGGTCAGTACATCCCTTGCCGCCATGATCCCGTTCCAAGCCAGTCCGTGCCGATCGGCGTCATTCGCATGCAAGCGACGCCTCCTGCATGCAGATAGCGACGAACCGCCGTTTTTGCTACTGTTTCTGTCGCCACCGCCGGTCGGCGCCAATGCGCAGTTCCGGGTCGGCAGCCTGATTGCGCCTGCATGGCGACAACGGCAGGCCGCTGCTCATGACCGGCACCGAGGATCCGGTGCAGGTCGAGATGCTCGGGGGCAGACTAGAACCAGCGATCGCGGCGCTGGTCTGTGGCGGCCAAGGTGAGGCCCAGTAGTGCCCCTACGGCCGCCCCGAGTATGAAGGCGGACGATATTGTGCCGGGATTCTCCTGGACGACCCCGGACACGGTCTGCGCCCTATTGCGCAGGGCTTGTGCCGTCCGGGAGGCGCGCTCAGCAGCGCTGTCATACCAGTCGCCGGCGTCTTCGATCGCCTCTTCCGCGCGTTCGGCCAAGGTCCGATTGATCTTGTTGATCTCGCGCCTCAGCTGCGCGACCTGCTTCTCCAGGGCTTCCTGAGCTTCACGTTGAGTCATCTTCGGTGCTGCGGATTCGTTCGGTTCGTCGGCCATGGTAATCTCCTTTGCTCAGGCTCGGCTCAACGGCCGGCCCGCTGTACGGTTCCTCCGCAAAACGCACCTGTCCGGTGTTTGTTCGATGAGAGAGCGGGTTTTGTCCGGCGTGTGTGCGAAATCGGCTCGAACATAGGATCGTTCCGGCGCTCCCCGCGTTGGTGAAAACGCCACAAGGGAGGAACCGTCATGGACGACGATCGGCATGAAAAGATTCGGCAACGAGCCTATGAAATCTGGATGCGCGAGGGCCGCCCGCACGGCGCGCATGAGCGTCATTGGCAGCAGGCGAAGCAAGAGCTTGGCTACGACGACGCGGACCGCGTTCCGGCTGGAACGATCGCCAGTTCCGACGTTCTGACGGTCGAGGCACTGGCGATGCGCACCGGGATAAGCGGTGATCAGGCGCAAGAGCTGATCGACAGGCTTGGCAACGACAGGGCGACGCTCGAGGAAGCCGCCCGGAACCTCAAGGCAGCCGAAAGTTAGAGCGTGTTTGAGAAAGGATTTCCAGCTTGGATCTGGCGTACTTCATCGCTCGCTCTTAGCGGCGCTCGACACCCCTTGCCGCCAGCATGTCATCAACGGCTGCCGATATCAGAAATGCCGACAGCTGGTTGGCCGCTTCTGCATCCGTTGAATCGGCGCTGATGCCAATGGCGAAGTCGACGTAACTTTGGAGTTCTGCGGGAAACCGGCCGACAAGTACGGCCTCCGGAGCGGCCGCGAGAATCGAAGTCACGGGAACGACCCCCAACTCGGCTTCCCCACGGCCCACCGCCGGCGCCGTCTGCCCTCCTGGTATGGCCACCAGCTTGGGCTTCACCTCATCCGCTATCCCCAAACGCTCCAGCAAACCGCAGAAGTAGCCGCCGCTGGTTCCGTCACTGGCGTAGGCGATCGATCTGGCGCTCTTCAACGCCTGTTCGAAGGCTTCCACGGACCCGATGTCGAGCGGTCGACTGCCTGCCTTGGCCGCCACCCCCCAATTGCTATCCGGCCAAACGCCACTTGGCTCCCCGCCTTGACCTTTCCCGAGGCGGTCAGATCCTGAACCAGGTCCGGATTGGTGATGACGAGGTCAAAAGCTTCCCCAGCTTCAATCTGCTTCTTTACTGTCGGATTGAGCTCCCACCTGACCACAACCGCGAATCCTGTGGCCGTTTCGAACTGGGGTATCAGAGCAAGGACGGCGGGGCGGACCGCAATAGCGCCAAAAAGCCGGATTTCCTGATTCATGGCCTAACCCCGAATCGGTCGAAACAAACTTCTTGCGATACGCATCCGGCCTTCATTCGACGGTCGCCCGGCCATTCCATGCTCAGCGTCGCGGAAGCAGCCGCTGTTCGGCGACCGAATGCCGGAGTAGCCTACTTCCGTGGCGGCCCCTTGCGCTCGGCCGATGCCGCCCAGAGATTGATGTCCGACTCGCGGGCAAAGGTGTCGATCTCGGCGAGCTCGGCATCGCTGAAGTCAAGCGCCTCAAGCGCGCCGACGCAATCCACGACCTGTTCCGGCCGGCTGGCGCCGATCAGTGCCGATGTGACCCTGCCCCTGCGCAGCACCCAGGCCAGCGCCATCTGCGCCAGCGTCTGGCCGCGGCGACGGGCGATGACGTTCAGCGCCTCGATATTGGCGATCGACTTGTCGTTGATGAATGCCGGGCGCAGCGACTTACCCTGGCTGGCGCGGCTGCCATCGGGGATGCCGCCGAGATATTTGTCGGTCAGCATGCCTTGCGCCAGCGGCGAGAACACGATCGAGCCGACGCCAAGCCCCTCCAGCGTATCGAGCAGGCCATCATCCTCGACCCAGCGGTTGAGCATCGAATAGCTCGGCTGATGGATGACGCAAGGCGTGCCGAGCTGCTTCAAAATGTCGGCGGCCTCGCGGGTGCGCTGCGAATTATAAGAGGAAATGCCGGCATAGAGCGCCTTGCCCGAGCGCACCGCGTGATCGAGCGCGCCCATCGTCTCTTCCAGCGGGGTGTCGGGGTCGAAGCGGTGCGAATAGAATATGTCGACATAGTCGAGCCCCATCCGCTTGAGGCTCTGGTCGAGGCTGGCCAGCACATATTTGCGGCCGCCCCATTCGCCGTAAGGTCCTGCCCACATTTCATAGCCGGCCTTGGTCGAGATGATCAGCTCGTCGCGATAACCGGCAAAGTCCGTGCGCAGGACCTCGCCGAAGGCCCGCTCCGCCGAGCCGGGCGGCGGGCCGTAATTGTTGGCGAGGTCGAAATGCGTAATGCCGAGATCGAAGGCCTTGCGCGTGATCGCCTGCTTGGTTCTATGCGGCGTGTCGTCGCCGAAATTGTGCCACAGCCCGAGCGAGATCGCCGGCAGCTTCAGGCCGGAGCGCCCGCAGCGATTGTAGACCATCTTTTCGTAGCGGTTTTCGGCGGGGACATAGGGCATGGGAAATCCTCAAATCGAAACGAGCCCGACGGCTGCCGCCGCGATGGCGGGCAAGTCGACTTCGGCCCCACCCTTAGCCTCTCCCCGCGCAAACGGGGAGAGGCTTTTGCGGTGCTTGGGAGGTGCGCCGCCTACTTCTTTTTCTTCTTTGCCAGCAGCTCCTTCGCTGCCTCGACGCCGAGTGCCGCAGGCCGCTCGCAGCTGGTCTGCATGGCGACGAACTTTCCCGTCTCGCCCGAGCGCAACAGGCCGGTCATGACGTCGACGGCATGCAGCGCCAGTTCCATCGAGCAGCGGTGCGGCCGGCCTTCCCTGATCGCGATCGCCATATCGGCCAAACCGGCCGTGCGGTAGTTGGCCATCATGCCTTGCGAATGCATCTCGTTGGGCACGCCGAAGGGATGCGGCCATTTCGGCAGCTTCTTCACTGGCTTGGCGGCTTCGGTGTAGCGCACCTCGCCGCCGAAGAAGTTCGGATCCGGCACGAACACCGTGCCCGCCTCGCCATAGAGCTCCATCGGCGCATGGCCATGGCTCCAGACATCCCAGCTGGTGTTGAGCGTCACCACGGCGCCGTTCTCGAATTCCAGCACGCCATGGATCGTCGTCGGCGTGGAGACCGGGATCTTTTCGCCGGCGCGCGGCTTCGAGCTGATGATGCGTTCCGTCATCGGGATCGAAGCAAAAGCCGCGATCCGCTTCACCGGCCCGATCAGCTGGATCAGGTTGGTGATGTAATAGGGTCCGATATCGAGCACCGGCCCGGCGCCCGGCTGGAAGAAGAAGTCCGGATTGGGATGCCAGTGCTCCATGCCATGGCTCATTACGTGACAGGTGCCGCTGGTGATCCTGCCGAGCCTGCCGGCGTCGATCAGGTCGCGGACAAGCTGGTGCGCGCCGCCGAGGAAGGTGTCGGGTGCCGAGCCGATGCGCAGCGCCTTGTTTTCCGCGCGTTTCTTCAGGTCGAGCCCTTCCTTGACCGACAGCACGAAGGGCTTCTCCGAATAGACGTGCTTGCCGGCGTCGAGGATCTGCTTCGACACCTCGTAATGCACCGCCGGAATGGTCAGGTTGACGATGATGTCGATATCGTCGGCCTTGAGCAGCCCCTCGACGGTCTCGGCGCGCAGTTTGAACTCCTTTGCCCGCGCTTTCGCCGCTTCCATGTTGATGTCGGCGCAGGCGCGCATCTCGATGCCGCGAAACAGCGGCGCCAGCGAGAAATACGCCTTCGAGATGTTGCCGCAGCCGATGACGCCGATGCCAAGTTTTGTTGCCATGCTGGTGTGCTCCTAATAGGTCTTGGCGGCTGCGATCGAGCGGCGGGCGAAGCGCTCGACATCGTTGGGATTGTCTTGTTCCATGACGTAGTATTTTGCAGCGCTTTTGGCGCGCAGCGCCTTGATCAGGCCGGGCCAGTCGATGGTGCCGTGGCCGACGTCGGACCAGCCGTCCTCGTCAAGGCCCTCGCCCGGCTTGGCCATGTCCTTGACATGGACGGCGACGATGCGCTTGCCGTGCTTCTCGATCCAGGGCAGCGGATCGACGCCGCCGCGCACCACCCAGGCGACATCCATCTCCCAGCCGGTGTCGGGCGCCGAGGACAGGATGTGGTCCTGCGGCACCGAGCCGTCGGCAAGCGCCTTGAATTCGAAATCATGGTTGTGCCAGGCAAAGCCATAGCCGGCTTTCTTGGCCGTCTCGCCGACCTTGGCCAGGCGTTCGCCGAAGCCGCGCCAGCCGGCCGCGTCGGCCGGCCTGAACTCGGTGTTCAGGAACGGGCAGATGAGCAGCGTGATGCCGAGCGCGTCGGCCGTCCTGCGCACGCCGTCGAAATCCTTCTCGAGCGCGTCGATCGAGAAATGCCCGGTCGGCATGGCAAGCCCGTTCTTGTCGAGCTCGGCACGGAACGCCTTGGGATCGTCATAGACACCGCCGAACCCTTCGACTTGGCTGTAACCAAGCTCGCCCAGCATCTTGAGCACGCCCTCCCAGGGCTGGAAATTGCGGGCGCTGTAAAGTTGGAATGACCAGTTCATCGTCGCTGTCCGTTTTCTGTGGATGGTTAGTCTTGGGGGGATGAGTCTTGGGGGGATGAGTCTTTGGGGGGAATGGAAGAGTCTTGGGAGGCTAAATCATGCTCTAGAGGCGGTTACCTGTGGCGGCGTCGAAAAGCGAGGCGCGCATCGGGTCAAAACCGATGCCGACCGCCTCGGCGTTGTTCGGCGTGCGCTCGGCTGTCACCCGTACCGTGAAATTCTGGCCGCCGAGCTTCAGCCAGACCAGCGTGTCGGAACCCATGGGCTCGACGACTTCGACATTTGCCGTGGCTGCGAACGGCCATCCCGTGCCGCTGTTGAACGCGACATGCTCGGGGCGGATGCCGAACACGGCCGGCCCCGGCACCGGGTCCTTCTCGAAAGCATAGGTGGCAAGCGGTATCCGCACATCCTCGGCGACGAAGTGCCAGTCGCCGTCCGCCTGCTCCAGCCTGCCGTGGAGGAAGTTCATTGCCGGCGAGCCGAGGAAGCCGGCGACAAACCGGTTGACCGGCCGGTTATAGATGGTCTGCGGTGCATCGAGCTGCTGGATGACGCCGCCCTTCATCACCGCGATGCGGTCGGCCAGCGTCATCGCCTCGATCTGGTCGTGGGTGACGTAGATCATGGTGTTCTCGAGCTTGCGATGCAGCAGCTTGATCTCGACGCGCAATTCCGCGCGCAGCTTGGCGTCGAGATTGGAGAGCGGCTCGTCGAACAGGAAGACATCGACGTCGCGGACAAGTGCGCGCCCGATCGCCACGCGCTGGCGCTGGCCGCCGGACAGGGCCGCCGGCTTGCGATGCAAAAGCGGCTCGATCTGCAAGATCTCGGCGGCCCGGGCGATGCGTTTGGCGATCTCGTCCTTGGCGAGGCCGGCAACGCGCAGCCCGAACGACAGGTTCTTCTCCACCGTCATCTGCGGATAGAGCGCGTAGGACTGGAACACCATGCCGATGCCGCGATCCTTGGGCTCTTCCCAGGTGACGTTCTTGCCCTTGATGAAGATGCGGCCTTCGGAAACGTCGAGCAGCCCGGCAATGCAGTTGAGCAGGGTCGACTTGCCGCAGCCGGACGGGCCGAGCAGCACGATGAACTCGCCTTCGGCGACGTCGAGGTTGAGCGTCTGCAGCACCGATATCGCGCCGAAATTCAGCGACAGGTTCTGGATCGAGACGCTGGTGCCGTTTGCCCCCTTGCTGCCGTTTACCCCAACGCTGCCGTTTGCGTTCATCGCCATCATCCTTTCACCGCGCCGGCGGCGATGCCGCGCACAAACAATTTTCCGGACAGGAAATAGACGATCAGCGGCACCAGGCCGGTCAGGATGGTGGCTGCCATGTTGACGTTGTATTCCTTCACGCCTTGCACCGAGTTGACGATGTTGTTGAGCTGCACCGTCATCGGATAGGTGTCGGGGCGGGTGTAGACGACGCCGAACAGGAAGTCGTTCCAGATGCCGGTCACCTGCAGGATGATGGCGACGACGAAGATCGGTAGCGACATCGGCAGCATGATGCGGAAATAAATGCCCCAGAAGCCGGCGCCGTCGACACGCGCTGCCCGGAACAGTTCCTCCGGCATGGAGGTAAAGTAGTTGCGGAACAACAGTGTGAGGATCGGCATGCCGAAGATGGAATGGACGATCACCAGGCCGCTGAGGCTGCCGTAAAGGCCGACCTCGCGCAGGATGATGACGATCGGATAGATCATCACCTGATAGGGGATGAAGGCGCCGACGATCAGGATGATGAAGAAGGTGTCGGCCCCTTTGAAGCGCCAGTTGGCAAGCGCATAGCCGTTCACCGAGGCGAGCGCGATCGACAGGATCACCGACGGAATGGTGATGCGCACCGAATTCCAGAAACCACGCGACAGCCCGTCACAGTTGAGCCCGGTGCAGGCGCTCGACCAGGCCTTGACCCAAGGCTCGAAGGTGATCTCCATCGGCGGCGAGAAGATGTTGCCGAGGCGTATCTCGGGCATGCCTTTGAGCGATGTCACCACCATCACGTAGAGCGGCAAGAGATAGTAGACCGCGACCACGATCAGCGTGCCGTAGAGGAAGATGTTGCGGCGCGAGAATGTGTGGCGCGGCTTCGGTCCGCTCGGCCCGTAGCCTTCGAGCCCGCCGGCACCCGTAATGGCGGGCAATGAAACGGCATGGTCAGACACGCTTCTTGCCTCCGAACTCGAGATAGGCCCACGGCACGATGACGATGATCACCGACAGCAGCATCATCGTCGAGGCGGCGAACCCCTGACCGAGGTTCTGCGCGAAGAACATGTAATCATAGACATATTTGGCCGGGACTTCGGAGGCGATACCAGGCCCGCCGCTGGTCTGGGCCACGACAAGGTCGTAGACGCGAACGATGTTGGAGGCGACGATGACCAGCGTGGTGATAAAGACCGGCCGCATCATCGGTATGATGATGAACAGATAGGTCTTCCAGGTCGGTATCCCGTCGACCCGCGCGGCCTTCCAGATATCCTCGTCGATGCCGCGCAGGCCGGCCAGCATCAGGCACATTATGAGCCCGGTGCCTTGCCAGAGAGCGGCAATCAATATGCCGTAGATGACGATGCTGGAATCATAGAGCGGATTGAAGGTGAAGCTCGTCCAGCCGAGGCTGCGCACCACTCCCTGGACACCGAATTCGGGGTTGAGCAGCCACTGCCAGACGAGACCGGTGACGATGAAGGACAGGGCGAAGGGATAGAGGAAAATGGTCCGGAACGTGTCCTCGAACCGGATCTTCTGGTCGAGCAGGGCAGCAAGCAGGAAGCCGATGACCAGCGAGAACACCAGCGACAGCACGCCATAGATCAGCAGGTTCTCGATCGAGATCAGCCAGCGCGGCGTCGCCCACAGCCGGTAATACTGGTCGATCCCGACGAAGTGCAGTCGCGGCAGCAGCTTGGAATTGGTGAAGGAATACAACACCGTCCAGACGGTGCCGCCGACAAAGATCACCAGCGCGGTGAAGATCATTGGGATCGAGGCGATTTTCGCATTGAGGTTGCGAAAGAGTTGGCTGGGGCGTTCGCTCTTGCTCATCTGCGCAGCCGGGCTGGATCGGGTAAGGGCCGGAGGGTCAAGAGGCCTTGACCCGGGCTCCCGACCCTGCGTTTGCAGGGGCGGGAGCGAGGCGGTTGGTCGATCGCTCAATCGGCCGAACCGACGATGGCGGCGAAGCGCTTCTGCGCATCTTCCGCGGTCATGTCCTGCTTGGCGAAGAACTCGGAGAACAGATCCTCCTTCTGCTTCTGCGTGTCCTGCGAAAGCAGTTGGTCGGTCCAGGGCATGACATTGCCCTTGGCGAGAATTTCGAGGCCCTTCTTCATGCAGTCGTTCGCGGCCTTGAGGTCGACGTCGCCGCGCACCGGCAGCGAACCTTTCTTGAGATTGAAGGCGACCTGCGTCTTGGGATCGAGCAGCGTATGGGCCAGCACTTCCTGTGCCTTCGATTTTTCGGGATCCTTCAGCAGCGGGAAGTAGAAAGCGTCGCCGCCAGTGGCGATCATCTCGTTGAGACCGAGGCCCGGAAGGCAAGTATAGTCCTTGCCGGCGGTCTGGCCGGCCACCTGGAACTCGCCCTGCGCCCAGTCGCCCATGATCTGGCCGCCGGCCTTGCCGGTGATGACGAGGTTAGTGGCCTGGTTCCAGTCCTGCACATTGGTGTTCTTCGCCATCTTGCGGGCGTCGTCCGCGGCCTTGAAGACCTTGGCGACTTCGGGCCCGGCGGCGAATTCCGCGTCCTTGTCCTTGTAGACCTTGAGGAAGGCGTCGGTGCCGCCGACCGCCGCAAGCAGCACGTCGAAAGCGCCGGAGGCTTGCCAGGGCTGGCCGCCGACGGCAAGCGGCTGGATGCCTGCTTTTTCAAGGGCGGGCGCCGCAGCGACATATTCGTTCCAGTTCTTCGGCACCGGCACGCCGGCTTTTTCGAAGGCGGCGTTCGACAGCCACAGCCACTGCCAGGAGTGGATGTTGACCGGCACGCAATAGATCTTGCCGTCGAGGGTACAGCCGTCGAGCAGGCTCTTCGGCTGCACGATTTCCGTCCACTTTTCCTTGGTGGCGAGATCGGTGAGGTCGCGCATCAGCCCGGCCTGCACCAATTCTTCCGCCTGCCGGCCGTGATTGAACTGGGTCGCGCCCATCGGGTCGCCGCCGGTGATGCGGCTGATCATGATCGGCCGCGCCGTGCCGCCGGAGCCGGCGATAGCGCCGTCCACCCAATGATTGCCGGTTGCGTCGAAAGCCTTGGCGAGTTCGGCGACCGCTGCCGCCTCGCCGCCGGAGGTCCACCAATGGGTGACTTCCAGATCCGTCGCGGCCGCCGGGCCGGCGAGCGCCACCGTCGCAGCCAGCGCAGCAGTCATGAGTTGGTATCGCATTTCGTTCCTCCCAGAATCTGAAACGTTACAGATTTTCGATACGGCAATTGCTTGAGGCACGCAACCCCTCAGGCGAAGGTGGCATCAGGTTTTTTCGAAGCACGAACAAAATCGCGCGGCTCGCCGGCCTACCGCGCCGCAACAAGAGAGGTTGCACCGCAAAATGGAATGCTGCGGCGCCGAAAAATCGGAAAAGCCCGTTCCAATCACGGTTTTGCGCCGATTGCAGCACCGCTCATTTTGCATCTGTCACCAGTATATCGCGACGGCAGTGACAATCTGTAACGTTTCAGTATATAGCGGTCTCATTCGGTGAAGGCCCGCGGCGTACCCGCGGCCCGCCGATTGCCGGCCTGCCCGGCAACTGCTATGCGCCTGACGGGGCGGGACGAATGAACAGGCATCAAAAAGAGAAGGCCGACGAGGCGTCGGGCCAGGGCCGGCCGACATTGAAGACGCTCGCCTTCATGACCGGGCTGGGCGTCACCACCGTGTCGCGCGCGCTGAAGGACGCGCCCGAGATCGGCGCCGAGACCAGGCGGCGCGTTCAGCTTGTCGCCAAGCAGATCGGTTATCGGCCCAATCGTGCCGGCGTCCGCCTGCGCACCGGCAAGACCAATGTCATCAGCCTGGTGCTCAACACCGAGCACGAGATCATGAGCTTCGTCTCGGACATCATCTACGGCGTTTCCGAAGTCATTGCCGATACGCCCTATCACTTGATCGTGACGCCCTATTCACGCTCGCAGGATCCGCTCGACCCGATCCGCTACCTCGTGGAAACCGGTTCAGCCGACGGCGTCATCATTTCGCGCACGCAGCCGAACGATCCGAGGGCCCGTTATATGCTGGAGCGCGGCATCCCCTTTGCCACGCATGGCCGCACCGATATGGGGCTGATCCATCCCTATCATGATTTCGACAATTACGCTTTCGCAGCCGAGGCAGTGCGCCATCTGGCCGGCCTCGGCCGCCGCCGGCTGGCGCTGCTGGCGCCGCCGGTCGAGCTGACCTATCACGGCCACACGCTCGCCGGCTTTGCCGATGCGCTGAGCGAGGTCGGCGCCAGCGAGATCCCGTTCAACACCGTTTCGATCGATCATTCGATCGAGCAGATCAGAATGCGGACGGCGCAGCTGATGCGCCGCGAAAACCGCCCGGACGGTTTCATCAGCAGCGCCGCCGCCGCGACGCTCGCCATCGTCGCCGGCATCGAAGACGCCGGCCTCAAGCTCGGCCGCGATGTCGATGTGGTGTCCAAACAATCGTCGGAGCTTCTGCACCTGTTTCGCAGCGAATTGCTGGTCGTCAACGAGAACTTCCGGCTGGCCGGCGCCGAGCTCGCCCGCTCGGTGCTGGGCTGGATCGGCGGCGCCGCACCCGGCACCCTGCAAAGCCTGAGCGAGCCGGGCGCAGTGCAGGCCTATCGCCGTCCCGACTAGAGCGGGATATGTCCAAATTGAACTGGGCTCCATCTATTTGTCTTAGTCGCATTTCTGCGACGCCAGTGATCCCACTTGGCTGCAAGTGCGCGCTGCTGACTGGCAGCCTTGGGGCCGGCAGCAGACACTCGGCTTTCGGCAAGGTTGCTTGGAAAGCAGCCGTTCCGCATCTGACTCCTTCCTCAGACATCTGATGTCGTCCCGCTCGCTGGCCGCAAGGAACGTCCGCTGCCGAGCAAGTTGGCCCGGGCCGAAGGGCCCCGACACTGGTAGGGTCTCGGGGCGGTGGAGGGCCTGTGGCGACGACAGAAGTGCACACTGCAAGTAAATGCCTTCGCAAGGGCGACGGCGACCGCAGCGACCTTTAGACTTGCGCCCTATGCCGCCAACGACGCCATGGCCACCTGGAGCGCAAAATCGTGCGCAGCGTTCCGTATTCCACCTCAATCGTGACAAGTTTCGATCAGTCGGGGCCCGAACTTGGCGCAAACGCGGCACGGCTTCTCATCGAAAGGATCGAGGGACGTACGAAAAGCGTGTTCGTGACGGTCGCACCGAAAGTCGGGGCACCTGGCAGCACCAAGATGTTTAGAGTGGAGATTGCTGCCCAATCTAAAATCACTGGGACAGAAGATATTGAGCGTTTCCCAAGGCCTCGCGATAACATCTCTAGTCGAGTTCGATGATGCTGCAGCCATAGGCCGGGAGCGACAGCTTACCGCCGCGTACTTTGCCATCGCCGAGCAAATCCTTGCCCGCGGGGACATTGCCGATGCTTGCCAGCTCGCCCAGTGTGTTGAGGATGAACAGCAGGCGGCGGTCCTTGCTCTCGCGGATGGTCGCTTCGACGCCGGCCGGCATGTCGGCGATGAGCGGCACGATACCGGCGGGCGCCAGCACTTGATCGGCCAGCACCTCGACCAGAGCATCGCTGAGGTACGTGCCGAGGTAGATCACATTGCCCTTGCCGACTTTGCGCGAAGTCATCGCGGCTTGGCCCTCGGCGAAGCGGCTGGCCCAGCTGCCGATAACCTCCGTGCCGGGCGCGACGTTAAGCAGCTCATAAAGATGCGCCGCCGTCACCTGCGCATTCCCGATCTTGAGCTCGTATTGGCGGCTCGCCGACGTCGCCGGCAGCTTCTTGCGCACCGTGTTGGCGCCGAAGCGGCCGCCATGCTCGAACATCCCGTCGCCGCCGATCGGCGCCAGCAACCCGAACTCCTCGACCGTGATCCCGGCCAGCGCCGAGAGCCTCTTGCCCGGCGAGGTGTCGCGGATGACGTGGTTGTTAACGTCGCGTGATCCGGTGCGGCCGCCCAGGATTACCGTTCCACCCGCCTTAGCGAAGGCCTCGATCCGCGCCGTCCATGCATCGGTCCATTTCAGCCAATGCGGCACGTAGAGCGCCTTGAGCTTGCTGAGATCATCCTCGGGATGGATGAAGCCGCAGGCGATGTTCTGGCGGTAGCAATAGCGGTGCAGCAGCGTCGCATCGTCTTGCGGGCTCGGCATGCCGATGGGGTAGGAGCGGTGCATCTCCTGATTGTCGAAATCTGATCCGGCGATGCCCAAATCCAAGCGCACATGCGTGCCGAGGATCTTGTCCTTGAGCGCCGTGACCTCACCCGCAAACTGCTTGGCCTCGTCATAGCGCCGCCGCGGGATGTCGTCGTGATCGATGATGCCCATCCAATAGATCTCGGCGCCGAAATGCGCCGGCCGCCAGCGGAAGAACATCACGCCATCGGCGCCGCGCGCCACCGACGTATAGGCCATGCGGCGCATCTCGCCGGGTTCGGGCGTCAGCGTCGAGAAGTTCGGCTGCGCACCGAAGCCCGATTGCTGCTCGGGCACTATGAAGTTGCCGGTGAAGCCGCGGCAGATGTCGAGATGCAGCGCCTGCGCCTCGCCGACGCCCCCAAGGCGCTGCATCTCGTCATAGAGGTGCGGATAGATGTCGAAGCCGAGAAAATCGAGATCGGTCGAGAACTCGCCGCGGAAGTCGATGTCGTCGATCCGCCCCAGATTGTGGAAGACGAACCAGTCTGGATTGGTGGTGCGCAGGATCAGCACCTGATCGTGCTGGAACCGGGCCGTGACGAAGGCGAGGAAGCGGTGGTAGTCGACCACATGGGTCGGCCCGACCGGGGCAGGGGCGTAGTCGAGGGGCAGCACCACTTGATCGAAATCGTCGTAGGCGGTGGCCCAGAAATGCCCGCCCCACGCATCGTTGAGCGCGGCGATGGTCTTGTACTTGTCCTTGAGGAAGGCCTGGAACTCGGCCAGAGTCACCGGACCGTAGGACAGCGATCCAGAGGTATTGAGCTCATTGTCCGTCTGCCAGCCAATGATGTGCGAATTGCCGCGATAATGCTGGGCCATCGCTTTAGTGATGCGCTTCGAATGCTCGCGGAACACTCCGCTCGCAAGATTGGCGTGCTGGCGCGAGCCATGGCTCATGGCGCGGCCATTGGCATCGACGCGCAACACTTCGGGATAACGCGCCGTCAGCCAGCGCGGCGGCGTAGCCGTCGGCGTGCACATGATGGTCTTGATGCCAGCCTTGCCCAGCACATCTATGGCGCGGTCGAACAAATTGAAGTCGAACGTCCCCTCATGCGGCTCGATAATATGCCAGGCGAATTCCGCAAGTCGCACCGCGTTGAAGCCCGCGGCTGCCATGCGGTCGGCGTCGCGCTGCCAATAGCTCTCATCGACATGCTCCGGGTAATGCGGGGTACCGACGAGGAAAGTGTCGGTCGCGATCGGCCGCCAGACAGAGAGCGGCGCGGATTTCGAGGCAGTCGTCATAGTCGGAAAACTCCAGGCGATAATCTATTTGACGGCGCCGGCGGTGAGGCCGCCCTGCCAGAACCGCTGCAGCAGCAGGAACACCACGATGACCGGGATGATGCCGACCAGCGCGCCGGTGATGATGATCGAGAACAGCACCTCTCCGCCGCCACCGCCCTGCTGCGCGAGCTGATACCAGGTCGCAAGGCCCACTGTGATCGGCTGGTACTCCTGCGAGCGCAGCACGATGAGCGGCAGGAAGTAATTGTTCCAGGTCCCGACGAACGAGAGCAGCGCCACGGTCACCATGCCCGGCGCCACCAGCCGCAGCACGATGGCGCGGAAGATCACGAACTCGCCGGCGCCATCGATACGCGCCGCGTCGAGCAGTTCGTCGTCGACGCCCTGCTCGATATAGACGCACATCAGATAGACGCCGATCGGCGAGATCATCGAGGGCAGGACCACGCCCAGCGGATTGTCGCTGAGACCCGAAAGCGCCAGCAGCAGGAAGATCGGCACGACAAGGGCCGTCTGCGGGATCATCACAGCGCCCAAGACCAGCGCAAACAGCAGATTGCGGCCGACGAATTTGAACTTGGCGAACGCATAGCCTGCCGCAGTAGCAAAGATCGCGGCACCGAGCCCGGCGACGGTCGAATAGAGCACGCTGTTGAACATCCAGCGCATGAAGATGCCGTTGTCGCGCGCCAGCAGATCGCTCAGATTCTGCCAGAGGTTGAACTCGGTGCCGAAGCCGAAGCCGAACGTGGTGAACAGGTCGCCATTCGTCTTCGTTGCCGATAGGACCAGATAGACCAGCGGCACGAAGCTGTAGAGGAGGAACACTGACAGCAGCAGCGTGAGGATGATCCGCGAGCGCCGCCGTTCGCCGGGCCGGCGCTTGGCAGCTTCGAAAGTGGCGATGTCGGTGGTCGCAGTCATCATTGCTCCGGCCGACGGCGGTTGGTGATCAGGGTGAAGATGTAGGAGGCGCCGGCGATCACGATGCCAAGCACGAACGAGACGGCGGCCGCATAGCCATACTGCTGGTTCGAAGTCGCCAGGGAATAGGCATAGAGGTTCGGCGTGTAGCTCGAATTGATGGTGTTTCTGGCGAGCGCGCGCATCAAATAGGGCTCATTGAACAGCTGCAGGGTGCCGTTGATCGAAAAGATGATGGTGATGAGGATCGCCGGCCACAGCAGCGGCAGCTGGATCAGCCGCGCAAATTGCCAGGGCGAGGCGCCATCGATCCGCGAGGCCTCGGCGAGGTCCGACGGGATCGTCTTCAGCGCGGCGTAGTAGATCACCATATTGTAGCCGACATATTCCCACGTCACGATATTGGCCAATGAGAAGATCATCGCGCCCGGCGACAGGAAGTCCGGCGGCGGCAGGTTGAACGCCTTGGCCATCTGCGTGAACGGGCCGAAGTTGGGGCCGTAGAGATAACCCCACATGATCGTCGCGATCACGCTCGGCACGGCGTAGGGGAGGAAGAAGCCGAGCCGGAAGACGCCCTTGGCATAGACCTGGCCGCGATCGAGCACGATGGCGAACAACAGCGCCAGGCCCAGCATGATCGGCACCTGCACGATGCCGAACAGAACGAGGTTCCACACGCCGCCCCAGAATTTGGCGTCGCCCGTGACCTTGATGTAGCTGGCTGCACCCGCGAATTGCCGTCCGCCCACCAGCGTGTCGCGGTAGAGGCTCATATAGAAGGCATAAACCAGCGGCGCGACGATGAAGGCGATAAATAGCAGCACGAAGGGCGCCAGGAACAGATAGGGCGCGAGCTTTCGTGACGTAAAATTGCCCGATCGCGCTGGGCGCGTCGCTGCGGCTGGCGAATTCGACATTGCCATGGTTCCCCGTCCGGCAAGATGAAGAGATCGGGCGCGCCGATCAAGCGCGGCCGGCCGTTGCCCGGGAGAACTCAGTCTACGGTGAAGCCTTGTTCCTGCGCGTAGGTGACCACGGCGTCCTGGATGCGGTCGAACGCATCCGACAGCGTGCCCTTGCCGCTGATCGAGGCGCCGAATTCATCTTCCATCGACTGGTACAAGAAGTCCTGGAACGGGCTCCACTCAAAGTTGCTGACTGCGGCCGCCGATTTGGCGAACACTTTATTGACTGCCTGGCCACCGTAGAAGTCCATCTTCTGTCCGGCGAACTCGGCGCTGGTCAGCAGAGCGGTGGTGCATGGGAACAGGAACTGCTTGGTGGTGTAGAGCTTTGTGGCTTCGGGATTCGTAGTCAGCCAGATCGCGAGTTCGGCGGCCTCGGGCAGATGCTGGGTCGCTTTCATCACGGCCAGCGCTGAGCCACCCCAATTGCCGGTCGCGAACTTGCTCGCGTCCCACTGCGGCAGATCGGCGGCACGCCACTGGCCCACGCTGGTCTTGGCGACCGAGGTCAGGAACACCGGACCCCAGCCGGCGGTGAGCCAGGTGGCATAGCGGCCCGAGTCCAGGCTGGTGTACCACTCATTGTTGAACCCCGGCTTGGTCTCGATGACACCCGCGGTAATAAGGTCCTGCCAATAGGCGGCGAAGTCCTTAGAAATCTTGTCGTTGATGTTGATCGCGAGCTTGTCGCCATCGCGGCTGATCGGCTTCCAACCCATCGGCCACAGAAGACCATTGACCCAGCCGCCATTGCTGAGCAACGCGTCCGTCAGGAAGACATTGGGGTCGGCCGCATGCAGCTTCTTGGCGGCATCGGCAAATTCCGCCCAGGTCGCGGGCGGCGTGATGCCATGCTTGTCGAGAATGTCCTTGCGGTAGAGCATCGCCATCGGACCGGAATCCCATGGCATGCCGCTGACAACCTCACTCTTGGCGACCTGGGTCCACGTGCCTTCGGGGAACTCCGCCTTGTGCGGGTTTGCCCACTGGCCGATATCGGCGAACGCGTCGATCTGGCGGAAGCTCTCGAGGAACTGGAATTCGATATGGACGACGTCGGGCAGGCCGCTGCCCGCCTTCAGGCCCGCACGGACCGCCTGATACTCCGGGGCGCCCTGGCCGGCATTCACGAGTTTGACCTGGATGCCCGGATGCGCGGCGTTGAACATGTCGACCTGCGTCTGGAAATCCGGCAGCCACGACCAAAGAAGCAGCTTGACGGGATCGGCACCGCGAACTGCCGCCGGCAGGGCCGCTACCGCAACGCTCGCACCCGCAACTTTCAAGAAGGCACGACGCTGCATCGTCCGCCCAAGCGGATTGAAAATCTTCGTCATTGAAGTCCTCCCACGAAAGATACGCTCCCACACGATGCAAGGCGCTTTTTCTTTCAGTTAGAAACTTAATGCCGAGATTCAGTCGCTGTCAATCGCGATCGACTGATCTTTAGTTGGCCATCACGAGGCTGTCGGCAGGGTTGAGCGTCGTCGCATCGAGCACCAGGCGCACCGCTCCAAGCGCGATGTCGCGGTGCCCCAGCGCGCCTATCACGAGGCGCGGCGGGTCGTACACATTGCCCCTGAGGCGATGCCGCAGCACATCGAGCACCAGATCACCGCCGACGACGACCCGGCCCGCCAGTACGATGATTTCGGGGTTCATGAAGGCAGCAACACTGCCCACCGCCATCGTCGCATAGTCGAGCAACTCGGTGACAACCGGCGCGATTTTGTCCGCCTGCCGGTCGGTGACGGCGGCCAGGGTGAGCTTTCCCACCGCATACTGCGTGTTGGCCTCTTCGAGCATCTTGGTCGCCTGTTCGGGGATGCCGAAAAAGCGTAGCGATTGCTTGTCGCCCAGATGTTCGAACGGCCGCCCGGTGAGCAGGGGGTCATCGAGATACCAGCTCAGCTCGCCCGCCGCATGCGAGTGCCCGCCATAGAGCTTGCCGTCGATGACGACGCCCGCGCCGGCGCCTGGCCCGATCGACAGGCTCACGACGCTGTCGGCGCCACGCCCGGCCCCGAATCCCCATTCGCCCACGGCGGCGAGGTTGCGCCCGTTTTCGACGACGATGGGCATCTGAAAATGTTCGCTGAGCCGCGCCCGCAACGGCATGTCGCGCCAGCCGAGCCCGAGCGTCAGCACAACTTCGCCCTCCGGCTGCCTGACGATCGAGGGCAGGCCGATGCCGATGCCGCGAATGGTCTGGCCGCGTGGGCGGGGAGCCGCCATCAACCGGCGGATCAGGCCGACCAGCTTCTCGAAATTGCGCTGGCCATCATCGTCGGCGGTCTCGTGCATTTCGGTCTGCACGACGCCCTCGAGATTGGCCACGGCGCCATAGAACTCGCCCTTGCCGGCCTCGATGCCGATGATCGCATGCGCCGCGCCGCGGAACTTGATGCGTGCCCGGGGACGGCCCCGGACATTGGCCTCGTCAAACCCGTCGTACACCACCAAATCCTCGGCAATCAGATCCTCGATCACCCGCATCACCGTCGGGATGCTGATGTTCAGTCGCTCGGCGAGGCTCGAAGGTGATGCCACTCCTTCGGTGCGGATCAAATCCACCACGGCCGATCGGTTGAGTCGGCGTAACAGGCTCGATGTCGTGGGCTGGCGCTTCATTCATGGACCAGTTGCAAAAGGCCGGCGGACCGGCAACGAGCGTCGGCATAGACCAGAACCGGGCCAGAGTCCGCCTTTTTCTGATGACGCCGAACGTCAGTTGTCGCTCCGCAGCGAAAGCTACCGCGGTAGCCCGTTCGATGATAACGGCGATCCGTGGCGGGCGCCCAAGCCCTCCGGAGTCACTGCGCTTACTCGTGCAAATAACTGACTCCGGTTGCTTCAATCGGTTACGAGCTCGTCCGCCGGTTACGAGCTCGTCCGCCTTTGGCGCGGAACCAACATCAATGACCGCTTTTGGCGCAAAGATGCCTCACGCAGAAGCAATGTGGTGTCTGCTTTCTGGCAGAGGCAACGGCTGACTCTAAGATCGACATGAGGCGCGTTGCAGACTGGCGGCTTTGGGGCCGTGGGCGGACTGTCAGTTCTTGATTGCCGCTGCGCGCTATAGGTGCCGTTTTGCAGCCGACCCCCAAGCGACCCTTCCGCGCCAGATCAGTCGATACTTGAAGCAGCCATTCGCTGCATGAAAGCGGCGTCGAGCATGGTCAGAAAGGCGCGCACGGCGGGGTTGGCGCGTCGGCTTGCCGGCCAGAGCACGGTGACGTTATTTCGCTCGACGGCGAACGTGGACAGCACCGGGACCAGATCGCCGCGCTTCACATAGGGAGCCGCCATGAAGGAGGCGCCTATGCCTATCCCGCCACCGGCTGCCAGCACGATGAGCACGGCATCGCTGGCATCGGCGACCACACCGGCATTGGGCACGATCTCTATCTCGTGGTCGCCAATCCGGAAGGGCCAGCGAAACGTCTGGCCTGTGCTCTGGTACCGAAGATTGACGGTGTCGTGCCCTCCGAGGTCATCGGGATGGGTCGGGGTGCCGCGTTTCTCGAGATAGGCTGGCGAGGCGAAGCAGCAAAGCCGATGGGGTGCGAGCTTGCGTGATAGTAGCCGGGTGTCAGCCAGATCACCGATGCGTATGGCGACATCGATCCCTTCCTCAATCATGTCCACTATCTGGTCACCCAGCCTGAGATCGACGACCAGGTTCGGGTGGAGCCGACGGAAAGCCGGTAAAGCCGGAGCGATCAGGTGGAGTCCGATCGGCAGCGACGCGGCCACGCGCAAAGTGCCCGATGGTTCGGAGCGCGCGGTCATTGCCGCCTGCTCGATTTCCTCTGCCTCGCGTAGCAGGCGCAGCGCGCGCTCATGCAGGTCGCGCCCTTCGGGCGTGAAGGTGAGCGAGCGCGTCGTACGGGTAAACAGCGACACTCCTAAATGCCGCTCGAGCCGCTGGATGCTCTTGCTGACCGCCGACGGGGAAATCGACAGCGCGCGCGCCGCTGCCGTGTAGCTCCCCAGCGATCCGGCACGCGCGAAGGCGATGATACCAGTAAGCCGATCCAAAGCAATATGTTCCGCCATGGCATTACTTAAGCGCCATCTGCGCCGATTATCAACCAGGAATGATGCCACTAAATCTGCTCCAACGACATGATGAGCGGAGATTTGACCAATGAGCGACAAGATGAAGGCAGTCCGTCTGCACGCATTCGGTGGTCCCGAGGTGCTGGTGTACGAAGACGCGCCGAGGCCGCATGTAAAGCCCGGCGAGATGCTTGTCCGCGTCCAGGCGGCGGGGCTTAATCCGCCCGACTGGTATCTGCGGGACGGCTATCGCGCACTGCCGCCAGAATGGCGACCCAACGCATCCTTCCCACTGATTCTCGGCACGGACGTGTCGGGCGTCATTGAAGCGGTTGGCGCCGACGCCGGTGAGTTCAGCATCGGCGGCGAGGTCTATGCAATGGTTCGCTTTCCCCATGACCTAATGACGGGTAGCAACGCCTACGCGCATTATGTCAGTGTGCCGGCATCGCAGCTTGCGTTGAAACCAGCCGGCATCGACCATATTCATGCGGCCGGCGCGCCGATGTCGCTTCTGACGGCATGGCAGTTCTTGATCGAACTTGGCCACGACGAGCCGAATCCGTTCCAGCCCTTCCGGCATGAGCCGGTGCCGCTCGACGGCAAGACGGTGCTGATCAACGGCGCCGGAGGCGGTGTCGGGCATCTGGCCGTCCAGTTGGCGAAATGGCGGGGCGCTCGCGTCATCGCGGTGGCATCGGCCAAGAACGAGGCGCTGATGCGCGATCTCGGCGTGGATCAGTTCATCGACTACAAGACAACCGGTGCGGAAGATGTCGTCCGAGACGTCGACCTTGTCCTCGACGCGGTGGGCGGCGCGGACATGGAGCGCTTCTTCCATGTTCTGAAGCCGGGCGGCGCGCTGTTCCTGGTCAACCCGCTAGGCTTCGCTGGTCACGAGGAGACAGAGAAGCTGGGGATCACGGTCTCATCCACACAGGTTCGATCCAATGGCGCGCAGTTGGCAAAAGCCGCCCGCCTGCTCGACGACGGCATTGTGCGTGTCGTCATCGACAGCACATTCCCGCTGGCCGAGGCATCGCGCGCACATGAGCGCGCCGCCGACGGCAGTATTCAAGGCAAGATCGTGCTGGCCGTCTGATTGTTGCTTTCAGCCGCCCGATCGTCGGAAGTGCAGACGGTCGAGCGGGATCCACCAAGGTAAGCCATGATGCTGATTGTTACCGGCTATATGTACGTCGAGCCCTCGTCGGTCGCCGAGTTTGTCCAGGATCTCCAGAACCTCGCCATAGCTACGCGGCAGCGGGACGGAAATCTTTCCTATGACGCGGCTGTGGACGATCCGCTTGCCGGCCGCCTCCTGATCGCCGAGCGGTGGAGAGACCAGGCCGCACTCACTGCACATCTCCATGCTACGGACACGATGGCGTTCGTTGGTCGATGGGGCGACACCATTAGGGGTGAAATTCTCAAGTACGACGTCCTGCGCGAACGTGGCTTGATGGACGAGTAGCAAGTACGCCGGTGAGCGTAGAGCGGCAGTCGGATGTCTGCATATCTGCGCTCGCAACCGGCGCAGTGGACGGCAGCTATCGACAGCTCTTGTCCTGATAGCTGCCGGACCGCTCACCACCCAAGGTAGGACATCACAGCGACTGACGCCAGCAGCCTGAAGCGGCCATCCGTGCCCATCGGATGGCCCTTAACGTCAAATTTCGGTTCGCTCCGCCAAGAGCAAAGCGTCCTCTAAGTCGACACTAAGATATCGGACCGTGTTCTCAATCTTGGAGTGACCGAGCAGTATCTGGATTGCGCGGATGTTGCCCGTCGCCTTGTAGATCATCGATGCTTTCGTGCGCCGAAGTGAGTGAGTTCCATATTCCTCTGGGCGTAGACCAATCGCGGTCACCCACTCGTCTACCAGGCGGGCGTACTGCCTCGTGCTCATGTGGTGTGCGCGATCGATCCGACTCGGGAACGCATAGTCTTCAACCGTGCCGCCACGCCGTTCGAGCCAACAGAGAAGGCTGGCTCTCACATCGCTCGTGATCTCGAACTGGACGGGACGACCGGTCTTCTGTTGAACGACGATTGCTCGGGTCCTGATTTCCGGTCCGGCGACCACATCGCGAATCCTGATCTTGATCAGGTCGCAGCCGCGAAGCTTGCTGTCGATTGCCAGATCAAACAACGCACGGTCCCGAATACGCCTTTCGCGATCGAGGAAGAAGCGAATAGCCCAGATCTGCTTCTGGGTGAACGGACGCTTCGTGCCGACCTCTTTCCAACATTCCAAGCTGCGGGCTCGCGGTCAGCATCATCGAATTGAGAATGGCCCATGTGAGTTCTCCTCGGCCTTGATTGGCCGAACGAGAAACGGTGCGGGGCACTTGCCGCTTGGTGGGGCCGCCAGCGGAATGTCCGGATAGGAGCGGATGTGCTGACCTAGCTGCCATTCGCACGACGGCAAGGGGGCGATCCCTTCAGGTGAGCTTGGTGGCAGTGGGGCGAAAGAAACTCACATGAAAATGCGATAGGGATAGACGTTCCGCGGCAGGTCCGGGACATTCGCGATCGTACGCGCAAATTTCTGTGAGTAGCGGATGCTAACCGGCACCGGATCGTAGAGCGCGTCGTTGTTCCAATCCATCTTGGTCAACGCCAGCGCTTCGTGAGCAGTCAGTTCGAGCGGGCCCCTGCCGGCATGTCGGATCAACTGCAACGACCGTGGATGAGGCAGACCAACGAGCTTTCCTTCAGGACGACCAAACAAATTGCCTGAGCCCCGGCAAAGCCAGGGGAACTATCTTCGGCACACGGAAAGAACGCCTGGCGCCGCTTCAAACCGGGTGCTTAGGCTGCCTCTATCTGACCTCGTGGGATGGCGATGATCGCACCGCGCAAGACCTCGGTCTATAGCCGCCTTTTGACGATCCCAAGCCACAGCGTCGTTGCGCGGGCGGGCGGTCAGTGCTGGAGGCACTTGCGGCCCATTGCCATTGCCTTGTAAGTGCCCTTCAGATCGACGACAAAGGTCCCCTTGGTTTCCGGGAACACGATCATTTATATTTCTTCGCCACGTCGCGCTTGAATTTCGGGTCGTCTGTCAAGATGTAGCCGCCGGAATATCCGCCCGTGAGTTCGCCGCTCGTGACTGGTGGCCACAAACGTCCCTTTGCAGACAAACCTCGTAGCGGTGATCGCGGCCACCGCAAATGGCTTCGCGTTCCACGTTTCCCGGGCCACAATTGGGGCTTTTCGTAGGGTTTCCTCCCGTTCATCCCCAGCGATGCGCGACGCGCCATTTGGTTGCGCTGCAAGAAGACGACCGGCTGGCTGTTGCGGAAACGCTGGCCGGGATGCGAGTTTCGCGTGACACGTTGTTCGAGGAACCGCCATGCCCATCCGCCGACTTGCTTTGACGACAGCAGCGATGCTGCTTGCCGCGACCGGCCTCACCGAGGCCCGGCCCGACACCCGCACGATGAGTTGCCAGGAGCTTCGGCAGCTGATCCAGAGCCACTACGCTGTGGTGCTGACCACCGGCCCCAACACCTATGACCGCTACGTCAGGCAATTCGGCAACGAATGCAACTTGCCGGAGGTGCCGATGTCGGCCTATGTCCCGACCCGTGACGGCCACTGCCCGGTCTACCGCTGCGACCAGCCGATCGGCGATCTCCCGGATTGACGGCGACGGCTTGCCGCCAATTGCCGAATCGCCAGTTGCCGATCGCAAGAGGATCGCGCTATTGCGGAACCGCTGGCCGGGATGCGAGTTTCGCGTGACTCGTTTGCTTGGTACGTGAAACGCTGAGGTAGCCGCCATGCCCATCCACCGAACTGCTTTGACGACAGCAGCGATCCTGCTTGCCGCGACCGGCCTCACTGAGGCCCGGCCCGACACCCGCACGATGAGCTGCCAGCAGCTCCAGCAACTGATCCGGAGCCACCGCGCCGTGGTGCTGACCACCGGCCCCAACACCTATGACCGCTACGTCAGGCAATTCGGCAACGAATGCGACTGGCCCGAAATGCCGATGTCGGCCTATGTCCCGACCCGTGACGGCCGCTGCCCGGTCTACAAGTGCAACGAGCCGGTTGGCCGTCTCCCGTGACGGCGACGGCTTGCCGAAGTCGCCCGGCTCCTGATCGGCCAGGGCGGTCACTTATAGCAAGAGACCGTCCTTAGAGAAGAGGAGCCGAGTGCCGTTCCTGCAACCAGCCGTTATCAAAAGGCGGTAGAGGTGGCGCCCCCACCTTCGACGACGTGGTCGCGAAGGCGAACCGTTCTTTATGGGGCTTCGTAGAGCTCCAGCGGCAATCCATCTGGGTCGCTGAAAAAGGTAAACCGTTGGTCTGTATATGGGTCGATCCGGATTGGCTCAACGGCAACGCCGGCGGCTTCCAGGCGCATAATTACAGGACCAAGCTTCGCCACGGCAAATGCCAGATGTCTCAGGCCTGTCGCCTCTGGATGGGACGGCCGCATCACTGGTGCAGGGAAGGAGAACAATTCCAGTTGGACGGACCCGATCCGCAGGTCGGCCTTCCATGACTGCCGCTCTTCCCGATAGACCTCCCGGATCAGATCGAGGCCGAGGAGGTCGGGTACGCGGCACTTTGTTTATGTCGCCGTTTATGTCGCCGTTCGCGAGGAGCGTCTCGCCCTTACGGATCTTCATCTCCATCCAATCGGCAGCATGATGTCGCCGCCAGACAGTAAAAATCCGTCATGTCGGCGTGCCTCGCGATAGGCAGCTATTAACGCCGGTCCTGCCAAAAGCTACGGGGAAGTCCCCATGTCGGTGCCGTTCGAGCGCAACATCTGCCGAAGATGAACGCACGGCAGCTTCCAGGATTGGCGAACTGACGGCTGGACGGCGACAATCAGGCGCTCAACCCGCCGCTCCACTCCCCCACGGGCCATGGAAAGCGCCCTGCCCGTCGATGCGCTCGAAGCCGTGCGCGCCGAAGAAATCGCGCTGCGCCTGGATCAGGTTCGAAGTGCCGCGGCCCTGCCGGTAACTGTCGAAATAGGCAAGTGCGGATGACAGGGCCGGCACCGGCGAGCCCGCTTCGGCCGCCCTTGCCACGACACGGCGAAGCGACGGATGTGCCTCCTGCATCAATGAAACGAAAGCCGGTGCCATCAACAGGTTGGTGGCTGCGCCGCCGGCGCCGAAGGCCTCCGCCATCGTATCCAGCAATTGCGAGCGGATGATGCAGCCGGCCCGCCAGATCTTGGCGATGACCGGCATCGGCAGGTTCCAGTTGAATTCCTTCGACGCGCCGCTCATCACCGCGAAACCCTGCGCGTAGGCGGCGATCTTGCCCGCAAACAGCGCCAGCTCGAGATCGCCGAGCAGGGCGTCCCTGTTACCGGAAATCTTGCTCACGCCGCCGCCATAGACCTTTTCGGCGGCAAGCCGCTCGTCCTTGATCGACGACAGCACGCGTGCCGCCACAGCCGCCTCGATCGCGGTGGCCGGGATACCGAGCTGCTGCGCCTCGATCACCGACCATTTGCCGGTGCCTTTCTGGCCGGCGCGGTCGAGGATGATGTCGACCACCGGTTTGCCGGTCTTGGCATCGTCGGCGGCCAGCACCTTGGCGGTGATCTCGATCAGGTACGAATTGAGCCGGCCCGTGTTCCACTGCGAAAACACCTCGGCGATCTCTTTCGGCCCCATGCCGAGCCCGTCGCGCAAGATGCCGTAGATCTCGGCGATCATCTGCATGTCGGCATATTCGATGCCGTTGTGGATGGTTTTTACGAAATGGCCGGCGCCGTCGGTGCCGAGCCACGCCGCGCAAGGCTCGCCCTTGAACTTGGCCGAGATCGCGGTCAGCACCTCTTCGACGCGCTTCCAGGACTCCTCGGTGCCGCCGACCATGATCGAGGGACCGTGGCGTGCGCCCTCCTCGCCGCCGGACACGCCCATGCCGATGAAGGTCAGGCCCGAATCGGTAAGCTCCGAGAAGCGCCGCATCGTATCGCGGAAATTGGCATTGCCGGCGTCGATGACGATGTCGTTGGCCGACAGCACGCCGCGCAAGGCCGCGATCTGCTCGTCGACCGGCTTGCCGGCCAGCACCATGATGATGATCGGCCGCGGCGGCCGGATCGCGGCGGCCAGTTCCTCGAGGCTATAGCAAGGCACCACCCTATCCCTGAGCGCGCCGGCATTTTCGACAAAGGCATCGGTGCGCGCCGCGGTGCGGTTGAAGACGGCGATGCGGTGCCCCTTCTCGGCGATATTGAGCGCCAGATTGGAGCCCATCGTGCCAAGGCCGATCAGGCCGATTTCGGCTTTTTCCATTGTTTCTTCCCTGCTTTCGGATCTTGTTGCTTTGAGCCGCGATTGATGACGATGATTGACGGGCCTTCAATGCCGCGTCAACCGCCTCGCCGAATTGTGTTGCGCGGACCAGCGCTGTCTTCATGGCCGGATGTCGATCGGCGCCTCTATCTTCACCATCTTGAAATCCGAAACCAGGATGTCGAGCCGCGCCGTCCATCGGCCGGCGACCGCGATTACGACATCGTCGACGCGCCAGGTGCCGTCGCCAAGCTTCGTCGCCGGGCGTTTTATCGGCTCGATACCGGAATCGGGCTTTGACAGGACCAGCGTTACCTGCTTCGCGTCGAGCGGGCCGAAATCGCCGGTCATGATGAAGATCGAAGCGGCAACAGGCCCGGCATGGCCGGGCACAATGCTGAGATCGGCCATCGCTTGTAGCGTGTGGATATGCACCGATGCCGGCTGTGCCGCGGCGATCGCCACCGCGCGCGGCGGCGGCGTGAAGCGCCAGCCGGCGGCAACGCCGAAGATCGTCACCACGATCAGCACCTCGATGCCGATCGAGCGGGCCAGCCGCCTCTGGACCTCGGTCCTTCCCGCCTCGGCCGGGACCGTAAGCTTGAAGCGGTTGACGGCGGCGAGCGTGAACAGAAAGACCAGCAGCAAAAGTTTGATCAGCAGCAGCCGGCCATAGGCGGTATGGACCAGCGCCGACGGCGTTTGCACCTGGATGACGGCGAGCACGATGCCGGCTGCCGCAAGCACGGCCACGACGGGCAGGATCGCTCGCGAAAACCGGCGCAGCAACGGCCCGGCTTCGGCCGGCTGCCGTTTCAAGGCTAGACCGAGCGGCATCAGCGCTCCGGCCCAGACAGCAATGCCGACGCCGTGCAGGAACACCGTCGGCCTTGTCAGCCATTGCGGCTCGGCGGCACTGGCATGCCCGCTGGCGGCAAGTGCAGCGCCGACGCCGACCAATCCGAACAAGGCGAGCGGCTTTGCGTCGGCGGGCGGCACGACCAGCGACAACAGGCCAAGGCCGAGCGCCATCAGCGCGATCAGCACCGTCCAGCCGAAGCTGGTGCCGAGCCCGGTCTGCCAGATGACCGACTGTGCCAGCCGGGCAAGCGGCGCGCCAAGCGCATCCAGGCCCTGGAAGCCAAGCGACAGCGGTGCCGCCGCCAACCCGCACAGGATCGCAGCGACGACAAGCTTCCGGCCGGATCGCCCGCCTTGCGCCAGCCAGGCCAGCGCAAAGGCCCCGCCAACGCCGAAAAACAGTCCGATATAGAGGAATATCTTGCCGATCCAGATCGCCGTTCGAAGCCCCAGGTCGACGGCTTTGGAGGCGGCCGGCGCGGCACTCGGCGCACCGACCGAGAACAGCACCGAGCCGCCGACCGGATGCCCGTCGGCGGAAATCACCCGCCAGCTCAGCACATGCGTGCCGGATGCCAGCGCCTGCGGATTGTCGATCTCGACGGTCTGGCCGCTGAGCCGGAAAGAGCTCAGCGGGACCGCCGTGCCGTCGGGCTGCACCAGCGTCAGCACCAGCGGCGAAACCGGCTCACTGAAGGTCAGCGACATCTGCGACGGGCTCTGCGCCAGCACCGCACCGTCAGCCGGCTCCGCCTTGATCAGCGCCGCATGGGCGAAGGCCGGATCAGGCGCGGCAATAGTGGCAAGCAGCACGATGGCCGCCAGCAGCCCAGCCATAAGCCGGCCAGAACAGTTGCCGGCCATGCAAGCTTGCCGCAGGAAGGATGCCGCGCTCATCTCACCGCCAAAGCGGCGGCGCGCTCATCCGCCAAAGCGCGCCGCTGGAGCTCACTTCTTCGGCAGCAGCTTGAGGCCGGGCGCCGGAAATTCCAGCGCATCCTCAGCCTGTCCGGCCGGCGGAATCTCGATCCAGCGATCGGCAACGCCGTCACATTCCTGCACCACCGGAAAATACAGCATCTGGCCTGCCGGCAGGTCGGACGCCAGCGTCGCGCGAAAGACGAATTCGTCGTAGAATTCGTCCGGCAGGCTGCCGGCGCTCCAGTCGATCTCCTTGACGCCGCTGGTCACTGCCTGGCCGTAGAGCTGGTAGGACTTCTCGTATTTGCCGTTCTTGACCTGCAGCGTCCAACCCGGCTTCGGCATCGGCTTGACCGAAAGCACCCCTTCCGGGATCTGCACGCGCAAGGCGGTCGTCGCCTTGCCCTCGCAGCCATGCGGCACAAGCAGGACCGCCTTGTAGGTCGAGCCCACTGCCGCCTCCGGAGTTTCGAGCGTGATGTGACCGAAGGCCGCGCCGGTCCCGAGGACGAGGAGCGCGCAGCCCGGCAAAAGAGATTTCTTCATGATGGTACCTCTCGAAGCGGCCAAATCAGTCGTCGTCCTGGGGTGCCGGGCTGCCGATGCCTTGCACGGCGAATTCAATCTGCACAGGCCCACCTTTTTCGAAGGTCAGCGTTGCCGAGAACATTTCGCCCTCCTTGGGCTGCCGCTTCAAATCCATGAACATCAAATGATAGCCGTTAGGCGCCAGTGCGACCTTGCCGCCAGCCGGGATTTCGAGGCCGCCGGTGACCGGCCGCATGGTCATGACGCCATTGCTGACGCCCATCTCGTGCAGTTCGGCCTTGGCCGAAATGTCGGAGGTGATCGACAGCAGGCGATCCGGCGCACTGCCTGAATTGGTGATGGTGAAGTAGCCGCCGGCTACCTTGGCGCCGGCCGGTGTGGCGCGCGACCAGGGATGCCCGATCTCGAGATCGCCGATCTTGAACTCATGCGCGAAGGCAGCCTGCGCCCCGGCGAATATGAGGGCAAGGGCGAACACCAAATTGCCGAGATGCTGCTCGGGGCGGCGCAGTGCGAAACGCCTGCGGCTGACCGGGGCGGCGCGAAGAAAATGGGACATGATTGCTCCATGAATTTTAAGAGATCGCGCCAGTGGCCGATCGTGAACGATATCGATAGATGCGCCGGCAAAAGGGTTGCGCGGCGCGAACCAGGAACGGATCAAACCGTCGCCGGCGGCGCGCGCGGATTGGACGGAGTGCGGGCGCGGGCGAAATCGCAATGCCGAAATGCCGGCAGGACAAAAGCGATGGTTTCGACCGAGAGGCTGCGAGCCAGGCTCCCGGCGGCATCGGGCTGCGCGTAGACCACCGACACGAGGTTGCAGCCAAGCATGCAGCAAGCCGGCATGTGCTGCTGATGCGGATCGCCGGCGGGGAGTTGCGCCGCGCCGTCATGGGTGCAAATCGTGTTGCCGAAAGCATCGAATTGCGAAGCGTGCGGCTCGACTCCGGAGGCAAACGCCCCGAACATCGACTGGAGCACGAAAAGCCACGCCGCGGCGAACGCGACCGGCATGCTCCATCGTCTCCGGCGTATGCTCAAGAACCAACCTCTTCACGCAGCAAGGTCAGCTCTCTAGCACGGAGCCGGCGGCCGGAAAATCGCCAAAAAAATTGCTGCGGCAACGCAACACAATCACGCACGTTGTGGCTGCCTGCCCTCGGGAATCGACGTCAGCAGCGTGTGGCGGGCCGATTTCAGGTGCTTGCGGCAGGCGGCGTCCACCTTGGCGAGATCGCGCGATTTGAGCGCGGCGATATAGGCGAGATGCTCCTGGACCGCGACTTCGTTGCGCTCGCGTTCCTGCGCCTTGTTCCACTGGTAGTGGTAGTGGAAGATCATGGCGATAACGTCGTAGAAATCGACGATGAAGCGGTTGTGCGACGCCCGGTGGATCAGCCGGTGAAAGCGCTCGTCGAGCTCGGAAAACTCGTTGAAACGCACGGCGATCTCGCGCGCCAGCCGGCGATGCTCGTCTTCCAGGCGGTCGAGGTCGGCCCACACCGGGCTGTCCTCGGGCAGAACGGCAAAGGCGGCGGCCGAGCGCAGTTCGAACATCTCGCGGATTTCGGTCAGCTCCAGCGCGAAGGCGCGGGTAAAGCCTTTCAGCACCCAGTGGCTGTTGCGGCGCTTCTCGATCAGCCCAAAGCGCGAGAAGCGGATCAGGAATTCGCGCACGCTGGTGGTGCCGACGCCGATCTCGCGCGCCAGTTCGAGCTCGTTGATCTGCATTCCGGCTTCGGCACCGCTGGCAAGCAGCCGCCGCATGAAGGAGCGCTCGATGATCTCGGCCAGCGTGTCGGTTTCTTCCTCGGGGAAGAAATCGTCCGGCCGCGGTTCGCGCAGAACCGTCTTGCTGCGCTTGTTCCAGTCGATCAGCCCGGTTTCTTCCATGCGCGCAAGGATGGTGCGAACCGTCGTGCGGCTGACGCCGAGCAGCGTGCCCAACTCCGGCTCCGAAGGCAGGCTCCTGGTTTCGTCGAGCAGCCTTAGACCGCGATTATAGGCGTCCTTGTAAACGTTGTTGCTCTTCGACATCCCCTGCCCCGTGGCGCACCGGCGTTTTGCGGCCGGCGTGAAGCGTTTCTTGCGCATGAAACCGGAATCGCTTCGGAAAACATCATGCGCGACGCTGGTTTTGGTTGTAGAGCCTACGTCACGCATCCAAAGACGCGTCGTGCTCTGGCGAAAAAACAATTGACGCAAAAATGTTTTTTCACGATAAAAGACATTATATGTTAAGAGCCGCGTGTCAATCCGCTCGCGCACCCAGGAACACACCCAGGAAGCTCCCGTGAACGCCGCAAACAGCATTCTTCTGTCTCCCGCCGACAATGTCGCGGTCGCCAATGGCCGCATCGAGATCGGCACCGTGCTGCCGGGCGGCGCCGTCGCCGCCGCGCTGATCGAGCCGGGCCACAAGGTGGCGATCAAGCCGATTGCGGCCGGCGAGGCCGTGGTAAAATACGCCCAGGCGATCGGCCGCGCCACTGAAGCCATCGCGCCCGGCGAGCATGTCCATTCGCATAATCTGGTCTTCGAAAGCGGGCGTTTGCCGGTGGTGCCGCCGAGCGAGGCAGTGCATGCGACCGAGGCCGACCGCGCCCGCACCTTCATGGGCTACCGCCGTGCCGACGGCCGTGCCGGCACGCGCAACTTCGTCGGCATTCTCGCCAGCGTGAATTGCTCGGCCACCGTCTGCCACGCCATCGCTGACGCGGCGAACCGCACGCTTCTGCCGCAATATCCCGGCATCGACGGCTTCGTCCCGATCGTCCACGGCCAGGGTTGCGGCATGAGCGCCACCGGCGACGGCATGATGGTGCTGCACCGCACGCTGGCCGGCTACGCCCGTCATCCGAATTTCGGCGGCGTGCTGATGGTCGGGCTCGGCTGCGAGGTCAACCAACTCACCCTCTATGGCCAGAAGGGCGTTGCCGCGGGAAAGCGTCATTTCAACATCCAGGAAGCCGGCGGCTCGCGCAAATCGGTCGAGAAGGCGTTGGTCGTGCTGGCCGAGATTGCCGAAGAGGTCGGCAAGCTTCAGCGTGAGCCTATCCCGGTCAGCGAGATCGTCGTCGGCCTGCAATGCGGCGGCTCCGACGGCATGTCCGGCATCACCGCCAATCCTGCGCTTGGTGCGGCCGTCGACATTTTGGCCGGTGTCGGCGGCATCGGCATTCTTTCCGAGACAACGGAGATCTACGGCGCCGAGCACCTGCTTGCCTATCGCGCCGCAACCCCCGAGATTGCCGCCAAGCTCGACGGCTATGTGAAATGGTGGGAAGACCACGTCGCCAAGCATGGCGCATCCATCGACAACAATCCCTCACCGGGCAACAAGCGCGGCGGCCTGACCACCATCTTGGAAAAGTCGCTCGGCGCGGTCGCCAAGGGCGGCCAGACGCCGCTCAACGGCGTTTTCGGCTATGCCGAAAAGGTCACCGGGCACGGGCTGGTGTTCATGGATACGCCCGGCTACGACCCGGTCTCGGCCACCGGCCAGGTGGCGGGCGGCGCCAATGTCATTGTCTTCACCACCGGCCGCGGCTCCTGTTTCGGCTGCCGGCCGACGCCGTCGATCAAGGTCGCCAGCAACTCGACCATGTACCACACGATGGAGGAGGACATGGACGTGAATTGCGGCGTCATCGCCTCGGGCGAAAATACCATCGCCGGCATGGGGCGCGAGATCTTCGAACTGATCGTCGAGACGGCTTCGGGCCGCAAGACCAAGAGCGAGGAGTTCGGCTACGGCGACAACGAGTTCGTGCCCTGGCACCTCGGAGCCACGCTCTAAGCCGGACCGCCAGCGACAGCCGCGAACACCTGACGGGATCGCCAGGTGCCACAGTTCGTACCCTCCAAAAAAAGAATGAACATTCCATATTGACTGATATGTGGAATTAATATTCCATGCGATATATTGGAGGGGATTGGCAGCGCAGGTTCGTCAGAAAAAACTCTTCCGCCCAGCCATTCGAAGCAGGCATCAAACAGCGCTTGCGCCGACCGAAATGATACACTATCAAAATGCGGTAAATGTTTTTTATTGATAAAGTTCCCTTCGGGCCGCGCCATCCGGATGGAGCTTCCGTAACATTCACCGGGCGACTTAGGGAGGACTCCTAATGAAATTCGTGACCAGCATTCTCAATCGTCGCGCCTTCGTGGCACTCGCAGCCGCCTCGATGCTTGCCGGCGTAATGCATTCGGCCCCGGCATCCGCGGCCGACGCAACCATTCCGATCATCGTCAAGGACACCACGTCTTTCTACTGGCAGATCGTTCTGGCCGGCGCCCGCAAGGCCGGCAAGGACCTCGGCGTCAACGTGCCCGAGCTCGGCGCCCAGGCCGAGACCGACGTCAACGGCCAGATCTCGATCCTCGAAAATGCCGTCGCCGGCAACCCGGCCGCCGTCGTCATCGCGCCGACCGAAGCCAAGGCGCTCGGCAAGCCGATCGACGAGGCCGCCACCAAGGTCAAGATCATCGGTATCGACTCCGGCGCCGACTCCACGGCCTTCACCTCGTTCCTGACCACCGACAATATCCAGGGCGGCCGCGTCGCCGCTGACGGCCTTGCCGCAGCCATCGGCGAAGCCAATGGCGGCAAGGTCGAGGGCGACGTCGCCCTGATCACCGCGCTTCCGGGCGCCGGCTCGCTCGAACAGCGCGCCCAGGGTTTTAAGGAACAGCTCGCCGCCAAATATCCCGGCCTCAAGCTGGTCGCCGACAAATACGCCGACGGCCAGGCCACCACCGGCCTCAACATCGCCACCGACCTGATCACCGCCAACCCCAACCTCAAGGGCATCTTCGCCTCCAACCTGATCATGGCGCAGGGCGTCGGTCAGGCGATCGCCGAGAACAACCTTGCCGGCAAGGTCGGGCTGGTCGGTTTCGACAGCGACGAGAAGCTGATCAAGTTCCTCAACGACGGCGTCATTTCGGCGCTCGTCGTTCAGGATCCGTACCGGATGGGCTATGACGGCATCAAGACGGCGCTCGCCGCCTCGAAGGGCGATAAGGTCGAGGCCAATGTCGACACCGGCGCCAATCTGGTGACCAAGGCCAACATGAAGGATCCGAAGATCGACGCGCTGCTCAACCCGAAGCTCGACTGAGCACCGCCACAAGTGAACTGTTTCCGGGGCGTTTGCCCCGGAAACATCCCACGCGTGCCAATCGTCAGGCCATCTGGCGGGCCAATCTGGGAGGATTGTCATGATGTCGACAGCGCAGGAACTCCATCCGGCCCCAACGCTGGAACCGGGCAGGACCATCCTCGAACTACACGGGCTGGAAAAGCGCTATCCCGGCACCCACGCGCTGAAGCCGGTCAACCTCGCCTTCAAGGCCGGCGAGATCCACGCCATCGTCGGCGAAAACGGCGCCGGCAAATCCACCCTGATCAAGCTTCTGACCGGCGTCATGCCGCGCACCTCAGGCGACGTCCTCTGGGAGGGCAAGCCCGCCGCATTGGCGACGCCGCATGAGGCGATGGCGCTCGGCATCAATGCCGTGCATCAGGAAGTCGTCCTGTGCCGCCATCTCACCGTGGCCGCCAACATGTTCCTCGGCGAGGAGGATTCCCGTTTCGGCATCCTGCAGCAGCGGGCGATGGTCAGGCAGGCGCAGAAGATCATCGACGATCTCGGCTTCGACCTGCCGGCGCATGTCAAGCTTGGTGACCTGACGATCGGCCAGCAGCAGCTGATCGCCGCCGCCCGCGCCACCGTGCGCGGCACCAAATTCCTGATCTTCGACGAACCGACCGCCTATCTTACCCGCAAGGAGGCCGACCAGCTGTTCACGCTGATCCGCCGGCTGAAGGGCGAAGGCGTCACCATCATCTACATCAGCCATCGCATGGAAGAAGTCTTCGAGCTCGCCGACCGCGTTTCGGTGCTGCGCGATGGCACGCTTGTCGGCACCAGGAATATCGCCGAGACCAATGACGCCGAGCTGGTCAAGATGATGATCAACCGCTCGATCGAACAGGTCTACCACAAGGAGCATTTCACCCCGGGCGCGATGCTTGTAGAAACCAGGAACCTGTCCGGCAAGGGTTTCGAAAATGTCTCGATATCCGTCCGCGCCGGCGAGATCGTCGGCCTATACGGCCTGATCGGCGCCGGGCGCAGCGAGTTCGTCACCACGCTCTACGGCCGCCACCGCAAATCGGCCGGCCATATCCTCTGGGAGGGCAAGGAGGTCAAGGTCAATTCCGAACACGACGCGATCCGGCTCGGCATGGCGCTGGCACCGGAAAGCCGCCGCGACCAGGGCCTCTGTCTCAACCTGCCGGTCGGGCTCAACCTCAATTTGCCGATCTACAAGCGCATTTCGAGCAATCTGCTGATCTCGCACGCGCAGGAGAAGGCCCAGGCCGATCGCCAGATCGCCGACCTGCGCATCAAGACGCCGACGCGCGGCGCGCTGGCCTCCAGCCTGTCCGGCGGCAATCAGCAGAAGATCGTCATCGGCAAATGGCTCGCCCACGGCGCCAAGCTGTTCATCTTCGACGAGCCGACTGTCGGCGTCGACGTCGGCACCAAGGCCGAGATCTACCGCCTGTTCGGCGCGCTGCTATCTAAGGGAGCCGGCATCATCCTGATCTCGTCCTACCTGCCAGAGGTCTATGAGCTAGCCGACACGCTGCACGTGTTCCGGCGCGGCAAGCTGGTGGCCACGCATGGGTTTCGTACCGCTGACCACGAGGAGATCCTCACCCAGGCGCTGGCCGAGAAACAAGAAAGACCGGGAGGACGGATATGAGCACCGAGGCGATCGCTGCCGAAAGGCCGAAACGCAATTACAACGCCCTGTTCGGGCTGACACTGCTGGCGCTGCTGGTTCTTTTATGGGTCATCCTGTCGGTGGCGACGCCGAGCTTCGCCTCGGCCAACAACATCTCCAACCTGTTGCGGCAAGGGTCGATGATCGCCATCCTGGCCGTCGGCCAGACCTTCGTCATCATCACCGGCGGCATCGACCTTTCCGTCGGCGCCGTGGTCGGCTTCGCCACCGTCATCGTCGCGATGCTGATCAACGCCGGCACACCGGTGTTCCTCGCCATCCTGATCACCTTGCTGGTCGGCGTCGCCATTGGCATGTTCCACGGCTTCGGCATCGTCAAGATGGGCCTGCCGCCCTTCATCATCACCCTGGCGACGCTGACCTCGCTGCGCGGCATCGGCCTGTTGATGACCAATGGCAACTCGATCTCGATCAACAACGACGCCTTCCAGACGTTTTCGCGCAGTTCCTTCGCCGGCGTCCCCAATCTGTTCTGGATGGTGATCCTGGTCGGCATCCCGGCTTACGTCTTCCTGCACCACAGCCGCTGGGGCCGCTACCTGTTCTCGGTCGGCTCCAACGCCGAGGCATCGCGCCTGTCGGGCGTCAACGTCCAGCGCACCATCTACATGGCTTATACGTTGTCGGGGCTGTGTGCGGCCTTCGTCGGCGTGCTGCTTGCCTCGCGCATCGGCATCGGCAATCCGACGCAGGCCGAGGGCTGGGAATTGCAGGCAATCGCCTCCTCGGTGATCGGCGGCACCTCGCTGTTCGGCGCTGTCGGCTCCGTGCACGGGCCGCTGCTCGGCGCCTTCATCCTTGCCACCATCAACAACGGCGCCAATCTGCTCAACGTCAACGCCTTCTGGCAGCGCATCATCACCGGCGTGCTGATCATCGTCATCGTCTATTTCGACGGGCTGCGCCGCCGCGGCAAATAGACCGCCTCCCCACAACCGCCGGCCTCGCGACAGCAGAGCCGGCGGTGCCATGAACCGACTGGATTGAAGCATGAAAGCCGTCGTCTGCCGCTCGCCCGGCGAACTTGCCCTCGAAGATCGTCCGGCGCCCGGCGCGCCGCCCGCCGGCTGGGCGCTGGTCGCCGTCAGCCATGTCGGCATCTGCGGCACCGACTACCACATCTTCGAAGGCAAGCACCCGTTCCTCGCCTATCCCCGCATCATGGGCCACGAGGTTTCCGGCACCGTGATCGAGGTTGGCGAGGATGTCGATCTGGCCGTCGGCGAAGCGGTGATCGTCAATCCCTATCTCGCATGCGGCAAATGCATCGCCTGCCGGCAAGGCAAGCCGAATTGCTGCGTGAAAATCGAGGTGCTCGGCGTCCACCGCGACGGCGCCATGTGCGAGCAGATCCTAGTGCCGGCGCAAAATCTTTATCCGGCAAACGGCCTGTCGCTGGCCGATGCTGCCGCCGTCGAATTCCTGGCGATTGGCGCCCATGCCGTGCGGCGCTCGCTGGCTCAATCGGGCGCGCGCACGCTGGTCATCGGCGCCGGGCCGATCGGCCTCGGCACGGCGCTGTTCGCCCGCATCGCCGGGCACGATGTGACGCTGCTCGACATGAGTGCGGAGAGGCTGGGCTTCGCTGAAAGCGAACTCGGCTTCGCGACGCTCGACGGCTCGCGGGGCGCCGCCGCCGATCTGGTGCGGAACGCAACCGGCGGCGACGGCTTCGACGTGGTGTTCGACGCCACCGGCAACACCCAGTCGGTGCAGTCGGCCTTCGCCCATGTCGCGCATGGCGGGGCGCTGGTCCTGGTCAGCGTCGTCAAGGACGACATCGCCTTTTCCGATCCTGAATTCCACAAGCGCGAGATGATGCTGATCGGCAGCCGCAACGCTCTGGGCACCGATTTCGATCATGTCGCCGCCTCGATCCGCAACGGCGCGCTGCCGCTGGCAAAGCTGGTCACCCACCGCACCACGCTTGGCGAGACACCGCACGACCTCGCCCGCTGGGCGCATGAGAAGTCCGGCCTGATCAAGGCCGTCATTCAGGTCGGATGATGCCAGGGCTGGCGCATCTCAGAGCGCCGATAGTTTGAGCTCGATCCGCTCGGCCGGGAAGCGCGACTCCGAAAACTGGATCGGCTGACCGTCGGGCGTGACGTTGACGGCGACCGTCACCAGCACGATGGCGCCGGGCTGCAGGTCGAGGTCGGCAAGGTCGGCGGCATCGGCATGGCGCGCCGAAAGCACCGTCGATTGCCTGAGATAGTCGTCGATGCCGAAACGTGCCAGCGATGCGGTGATCGAACCGGTTTCCGCCATGGCGGCATCAATGCCGGCAAAGCGCCTGGCATCGAACCAGCCGGCAGCGCGCGACACCGGCATTCCATCGGCTTCGCCGCGCGTTTCCAGGCGTATCACATCGGCCCCCTTCGCAAGGCCCAAGCCCTCCGCGACACGACGGTCGGCGGGCTCGACCGATGCCGCGAGCAAGGTGATATGCCGCTCGGACGCCTGTCCTTGCAATCCCTTCGAAAAACGGGTGCGGGCGCCGATCGGATAAGACAGCCGCCTGCGCGACAGCACGAAAGTGCCGCGACCCTGCTCTGCCCTGAGCACGCCCTCCTGCACCAGCGCTGCGATAGCGCTGCGCACCGTATGCCGGTTGACGCCATAGCGTTCGGCCAACGCGATCTCCGGCGGCAGCGCGGCATTCTCGGGAAAATCACTGACGGCGATCGAGTGCAGAATCTGGTCGGCGATCTGCCGCCACAATGCGACACCACTGCGCCGCTCTATGCTGCCTGGCTGCCCGATCATTTCTGCCCCATTCTTTTCGCCCAAGCCTTTTCGGGCCTTGTCATGCACCCGTCATGGACACGCATTAAAAAATAGATATAATTTGTATAGTTGTCTATATCAATAGACAAGATTTGGATGCAAGGGAATGTTAACCATGCGAGGACGGGAAGCGCGAGAGCAGGCCGAACGCAAGGCCGTGATGGCCACGCTGGCCCAATCTGCCGGAGACGACATCGTCCGCCTCTGGGACGAAGCCGGCCTGCCGTCCCAAGCGGAACTTCTGCGTGGCCCCGAAACCGGCCTGGTTACGGTACGCGGCCGCATCGGCGGCGGCGGCGCTCCCTTCAATGTCGGCGAGGCGACGGTCACCCGTGCCACGGTGCGGCTGGCGTCCGGCCACGTCGGCCACTGCTATGCGCTCGGCCGCGATAAGCAGAAGGCAACGCTGGCGGCAATCGCCGATGCGCTCTGGCAGGACCCGGCCCACCGGAACGAGATCGAGACCAGCATCGTCGCGCCCTTGCAAGCGGCGCTGGCCAAGGCGCGTGACCAGCGCCGCGCCGAAACGGCGGCGACCAAGGTCGACTTCTTCACCATGGTACGCGGGGAAGACTGATGGACGCAGCTACTCAATCGATCGACGGCGGCTTCGCCGATCCGGTGTTCAACGCCCAGACCGTATTCGGCGCCGTCATGGACGCGATGGCACGGCCGGGCAGCGTGCAGCCGCTGCCGGCCCTCGCCCACCCGCCGTCGCCGCTGTCGGCCACCGCCGGCGCCATTGCGCTGGCGCTGTGCGACAACGACACGCCGCTCTGGCTCGACCCGGCTTTGCAAGGATCGGCAGCGGTGAAATCCTGGCTTGGCTTCCATACCGGGGCGCCGCTGGCCAACACCCCGGCCGACGCGCATTTTGCGCTGATCGCTTCACCATCCGAGATGATGGCGCTCGACGGATTTTCGCAAGGCACCCAGGACTATCCCGACCGTTCGACGACGCTGATCCTCGAGGTCGGCGATCTCGTCTCCGGCGCTCCGCTGCTGCTCGAAGGCCCCGGGATCGAGCAAACGGCGACGATCGCGCCGGCGCAAATGCCGCGTCATTTCGTCGAGCAATGGAAGCAGAATAACCAGCGCTTTCCGCGTGGCGTCGACATCATCCTGGCCACCACTAACGCAATTGCCTGCCTGCCGCGCACGACGCGCATCAAGACGATGGAGGCATAGCATGTATGTCGCGGTAAAGGGTGGCGAAGCGGCCATTCGCAATGCTCACAAGCTGCTCGCCGACCGCCGGCGCGGCGACCGTTCGGTGCCCGCACTTCGCCTCGACCAGATTGTCGAGCAGCTGGCGCTCGGCGTCGACCGGGTGATGAGCGAAGGTTCGCTCTACGACAGGGAACTGGCAGCACTCGCCATCGTCCAGGCGCGCGGTGACATGATCGAGGCGATCTTCCTGGTTCGCGCCTATCGCACGACGCTGCCGCGTTTCGGCTACACCAGGGCGATCGACACCGGCACGATGCTGGTCGAGCGGCGCGTGTCGGCGACCTACAAGGACCTGCCCGGCGGGCAGCTGCTCGGCCCGACTTTCGACTACACCCACCGGCTGCTCGATCCCGAGCTTGCCGCCGGTGGCGATGTCGCCGAGCCGGAGCAGCGTGCAGCCGAAGCGGAGGCAATGCCGCGCGTATCGGCCATCCTCGCCCGCGAAGGCCTGATCGAGCCCGACGGCGACATGCCCGGGGATCATGTCCCCGGCGACATCACCCGCGAGCCGCTCGAATTCCCGATGGCGCGTGACATCCGCCTGCAGGCGCTGTCGCGCGGCGACGAGGGGTTTCTGCTGGCGCTCGGCTATTCCACCCAGCGCGGCTATGCGCGCAACCATCCCTTCGTCGGCGAGGTTCGCATCGGCGGGGTCGAACTGGAACTCGACGTGCCGGAACTGCCATTTGCCCTTCCGCTCGGCAGCATCCGCGTCACCGAATGCCAGATGGTCAACCAGTTCAAGGGCTCGGCCAAGGCGCCGCCGCAATTCACCCGCGGCTATGGTCTCGTCTTCGGCCAGAGCGAGCGCAAAGCGATGGCCATGGCGCTCTGCGACCGCGCGCTGCGCGCCTCGGAGTTGGGTGAGGATGTCATCGCCGCCGCGCAGGACGAGGAGTTCGTCATCTCGCATTCGGACAATGTCCAGGCGACCGGCTTCGTCGAGCATCTCAAGCTGCCGCACTATGTCGATTTCCAGGCCGAGCTCGACCTCGTGCGCCGCATGCGCGCCGAGTATGAGGCACGCGAGAATGCCGGCAAGGGCGAAGAGAAGAGGGAGGCCGCCGAATGACCGGACAACCGACCGACATCGCCAGCTACAACTTCGCCTATCTCGACGAGCAGACCAAGCGGATGATCCGCAGGGCGATCCTCAAGGGCATTGCCATTCCCGGCTACCAGGTGCCATTTGCCTCGCGCGAAATGCCGATGCCCTATGGCTGGGGCACCGGCGGCGTGCAGGTCACCGCTTCGATCATCGGCCCGGACGATGTGCTCAAGGTCATCGACCAGGGCGCCGACGATACCACCAATGCCGTTTCGATCCGCGCCTTCTTCAAGAAGGTCGCCAATGTCGCCGTCACCACCGAGACGGCCAAGGCGACCATCATCCAGACGCGCCACCGCATTCCCGAATATCCGCTGAGCGCCGGCCAGGTGCTGGTCTATCAGGTGCCCATCCCCGAACCGCTGCGCTTCCTCGAACCGCGCGAGACGGAGACGCGCAAGATGCATGCGCTGGAGGAATACGGTCTGATGCATGTCAAACTCTACGAAGACATCGCCAGGCACGGCCGCATCGCCACCACTTACGCATATCCGGTCAAGGTGGAGAACCGTTATGTGATGGATCCCTCGCCGACGCCGAAATTCGACAATCCGAAGATGCACCGTTCGCCGGCTTTGCAACTGTTCGGCGCCGGCCGCGAAAAGCGCATCTATGCACTGCCGCCCTTCACCGATGTCGTCAGCCTCGACTTCGAGGACCATCCCTTCGAGGTGCAGACCTTCGACCAGCCCTGTGCGCTGTGCGCGGCCGAGAACGTCTATCTCGACGAAGTCATCCTCGACGACCATGGCGGCCACATGTTTGTCTGCTCCGACACAGACCATTGCGAGAAGCGGCGGGCCGAAGGCCATCGCGGCCACCTTGCGCCCGAGACCCATCTTGCCCCAGAAAAAACGGAGCCGGCGCAATGACCGACGAACCGCTGCTGCGCGTCTCGGCGCTGTCCAAATTCTACGGCTCGCGCGTCGGCTGCGAGAACGTTACCTTTGACCTCTGGCCGGGCGAGGTGCTGGCGGTGGTCGGCGAATCCGGTTCCGGCAAGACGACTTTGCTCAACTGCCTGTCGACGCGGCTGCTGCCCTCTTCAGGCACCGCCAGCTACCGCATGCACGACGGCCAGTTCCGTGAGCTTTACCGCATGAGCGAGGCCGAGCGCCGCTTCCTGATGCGCACCGACTGGGGCTTTGTCCATCAGAACCCCGCCGACGGGCTGCGCATGACGGTGTCGGCCGGCGCCAATGTCGGCGAGCGGCTGATGGCGGTCGGCGACCGCCACTATGGAAAAATCCGTGCGACGGCCGTCGACTGGCTGTCGCGTGTCGAGATCGACGAAGACCGTATCGACGACGAGCCGCGCGCCTTTTCCGGCGGCATGCGCCAGCGCCTGCAGATCGCCCGCAACCTCGTCACCGGGCCGCGGCTGGTTTTCATGGACGAGCCGACCGGCGGTCTCGACGTGTCGGTGCAGGCACGTCTGCTCGACCTGTTGCGCGGTCTGGTCACCGATCTCGGCCTGGCAGCGATCGTCGTCACCCACGATCTCGCCGTAGCGCGGCTGTTGTCGCAGCGCATCATGGTGATGAAGGACGGCCGTGTCGTCGAAAGCGGTCTCACCGACCGGGTGCTCGACGACCCGCGCGCGCCCTACACCCAGCTTCTCGTTTCCTCGATATTGCAGGTCTAGCCTGCATGATCCCGAAAAGTGGAAGCCGGTTTTCGGATCAGATCATGCGGCAAAAAGAGGGACTTTGACTATGGCAACCCCGCTCGTCGTCTCCGATGTCGCCAAGAGCTTCACCATGCATCTGCGCGACGGCATCAAACTGCCGGTCGTCGCCGGCGTCTCGTTCGCGATCAGGGCCGGCGAATGCGCCGTGCTCGGCGGCCCGTCCGGCGCCGGCAAGAGCTCGATCCTGAAAATGCTCTACGGCAATTATGCCGCCGACGAAGGCCAGATCATCGTCCAGCACGAGGGCGGGCTGATCGATCTCGCTTCGGCCAGCCCGCGCACCGTGCTTGCCGTGCGCCGGCTTACCATCGGCTATGTCAGCCAGTTCCTGCGCACCGTGCCGCGCGTCTCGGCGCTCGATGTCGTCGCCGAACCGCTGGTCGAGCGCGGCGAGGAGCGCGAGACTGCGCGCGGCAAGGCTCGCGCCTTGCTAGCGCAGTTGAACCTGCCGGAGAAGCTTTGGGCGCTGCCGCCGGCGACGTTTTCCGGCGGCGAGCAGCAGCGCGTCAACATCGCGCGCGGCTTCATCACCAAGCATCCGATCCTGCTGCTCGATGAGCCGACCGCTTCGCTCGACGCCAGGAACCGCGACGTGGTGATTTCCCTAATCGCCGCCAAGAAGGTGGCGGGCGTCGCTTTGCTCGGCATCTTCCATGACCACGACGTGCGCGAGGCGGTGGCCGACCGCGTCATCGACGTGACCGCCTTCGCCGCCGGGAAAATCGCCGCATGACCAGGAAACTGTCGGAGGCGCCGCTGGTCCACGAGACCGCGCACGTCGACAACTCGACGCTTGGCCGCTGGACCGAGATCGCCGAACGCAGCCGGATCTCCGAGAGCATTCTCGGCGACTATTCCTACATGATGCAGGACTGCGGCGTCTGGTGCGCGACGATCGGCAAATTCGCCAACATCGCCGCCAGCGTGCGCATCAACGCCACCAACCATCCGACCTGGCGGCCGACGCTGCACCATTTCACCTATCGCGCCTCCGACTATTGGGACGACGCCGAGCACGAGAGCGAATTCTTCGCTCAGCGCCGCGCCAAACGCGTCACCATCGGCCACGACACCTGGCTCGGCCACGGCTCGACCATCCTGCCCGGCGTCACCGTCGGCGACGGCGCGGCGGTCGGTGCCGGCGCAGTGGTGTCGAAAGACGTCGCGCCCTACACCATCGTCGGCGGCGTGCCGGCCAAACCGATCCGCGAGCGCTTCGACCGCCGCACGGCGGAACGCTACAACGCGCTCGCCTGGTGGGACTGGGACCACGCAAGGCTACGCGCTGCGCTTGACGATTTTCGGGAACTGTCGGCGGAGGCCTTTCTGAAGAAGTATGGCGGCTAAGGATCGTGAATGGTGAATTGTCCAATGGTGAATGGCGGCAGAGAATAGGCTTGGAGGCTCAGGGAACGCCTTCTTTATCCCCATTCACCATTCACACCCCTGACACATGACTCGGACAGGACGCGGTCTCTTCCTCGGGAGATCGCCATGCCTGTTTCCATCAAACCGTCGCTCACCGGATTCTTTGCCGGCTCCAATCCGACCCCTCCGCTGCATCTCGGCACACGCTACGATACTGCGGGAAATTTCCTCTTCGAGCCAGGCAACACCGTGGTCTGCCATCTCGCCAGCGCTTCCGCATCGGAAGCGGCGATCATCGAGGTGCGGGAGCGGATGCGCGAAATGCCCGACGCCGACCGGCTGGCGTTCACCCCGATTTCCAGCCTGCATATGACGCTGTTCCAAGGCATCATCGAACATCGCAGGCGGCTTCCCTACTGGCCGCAGGGCGTGCCGCCCGACACCGGTATCGACGCCATGACCCGCCTCTATCTGGAACGCCTGAACGGCTTCGAAGGCTGCGGCGCGTTCAACGTCAGGGTTGTCGAAATCGTTCCGACCGGCCTGACCGTCGCCGGGGCGTCCGACGAGGATCAGCGCATCATGCGTGCCTGGCGCGACGCCCTGTCGGTGCCGTTCGGATACCGGCATCCCGACCACGACAACTATGTGTTCCATATAACCTTCGCCTACCAGATCAGACGCCTCGACGACGCCAGGGCTTCTGCATGGCAGGATCTGTTCGATGACTGCCTGTCGTTGCTGGCGCATAAGGCACCGGTGGTTGAGCTGAGGCCACCGGCCTTCTGCAGCTTCACAGACATGAAGCATTTCGAGGAGCTTGTTGTGCTGGGTTGATCGCGCTGCGAAGCTGTGGGCGGTAACAAAACTGACATCATTCCGACACCGCAGGTTCACGTGGCTGCGCTAGCGAGGGTTAACAGACCTTCAATTGCGACTGGACTGGAGCCTGCACCATGTCAGCTACGCTCGAAATCCGCGGCGTCACCCGACGGTTCGGCAAGAACACCGCCGTCAGCAATGTTCACATCTCGATTCCGCAAGGCCAGATGGTCGGTATCATCGGCCGCTCCGGCGCCGGCAAATCGACGCTGCTGCGCATGATCAACCGCCTCATCGATCCGAGCCAGGGATCCATCCTGTTCGACGGCGTCGAGGTCTCCGGGTTGCGCGGCTCGCCGCTGCGGCGTTGGCAACGCGACTGCGCCATGATCTTCCAGCAGTTCAATCTCGTGCCGCGCCTTGACGTGCTGACCAATGTGCTGCTCGGCCGCCTCAACCACCGCTCGACCCTGTCCAACCTCTTCGGCATGTTTTCCCGCAACGAATGCGCCGAGGCGGTTGCAGCCCTCGAGCGCCTCGACATCGCCCGCACCGCGCTGCAGCCTGCCGGCACGCTTTCCGGCGGCCAGCAGCAGCGCGTTGCGATTGCGCGTGCCATGATGCAACAGCCGAGGGTGCTGCTGGCCGACGAGCCTATTGCTTCGCTCGATCCGCTTAACGCTAAGGTGGTGATGGATTCGCTGCAGGACATCAATCTGCGCGAAGGCATCACCGTCATCACCAATCTGCACACACTCGACACGGCGCGCAACTATTGCAACCGCATCATCGGCATGGCCGCCGGCAAGGTCGTCTTCGACGGCCCGCCCGAAGACCTCAACCGTGAGGCCGTGCGCATGGTCTACGGCGCCGACAGCAATGGCGGCGAAATCTCCGAGGCCATCACCTCGACCAGTGTCGCCGTCAAACAGAAAATCTCTGCATCCGCCGGACCGCTGGAGCCCGCATTCCCGGGATATTGAGAACGGCCTGATCGCCCGCCCGCGTCAAAGGCACCTGTCAAAAAATTCGAACGCTACCGGCGCGAGGCCGGGACCAACAGGAGAGAGATAATGTTCAGGAAGATGGTTTTTGGCGCGGTTTCATTGCTCGCCATCGCGGCAAGCGCCGCTCATGCCCAGGATATCAAGGAACTCCGCATCGGCATCCTCGGCGGTGAAAACGAGGCGGACCGGCTGCGCAACTTTCAGTGCCTCGCCGATCACCTGCAGACCGAATTTGGTTTCGAGAAGGTCTCGCTGTTCCCGGCCGCCGACTATGACGGCGTTATCCAGGGCCTGCTCGGCGGCACCCTCGATTTCGCCGAGCTTGGCGCGTCGGGCTATGCCAGCGTTTACCTCAAGGATCCGAATGCCGTGACCCCGATCCTCACCACCCAGCAGACCGACGGCGCGACCGGCTATTATTCGGTCGGCCTGGCGCTGAAGTCATCTGGCATCACCGATATCAAATCGGCAAAGGGCAAAAAGCTCGGCTATGCCGACCCGGATTCGACCTCGGGCTATCTGATCCCGCTGACCCAGATCCCGAAGGACACCGGCGCCTCGAACGAGACCTTCTTCGCCTCGACGCAGTTCAATGGCGGCCATGAGAACAACCTTCTGGCCGTCCGCGACGGCAAGGTCGATGTCGCGGTTGACGATTCCTCGGGCATCGGCGACTTCAAGAACGGCTACACGTCCGGCACCTTCCACAAGGAAGTCGCCAAGGGCGCCGTCGACCCCAACGACTTCGTCGAAGTCTGGCGCTCCGGCCTGATCCCGAACGGCCCGCTGGTCGTGCGGACCGCGCTCGGCGGCGATATGAGCGCCAAACTCGCCAACTTCTTCACCAGCCTGCCGGCCAAGGACAAGCCTTGCTTCGAGGCCATCGAAGGCGGCGATTTCACTGGCTACGTTCCGGTGAAGCCGGACTTCTACAGCGTCATCGTCGAAGCCCGCAAAGCCGCGATCGGTGGCTGAATGCAATTGAAAAGGGCGGCGTTTCCCGCGCCGCCCTTTTTGCATGCCCATCATGACCATCTCAGCCACGATTCGTTCAGACGTGACCCGGCGGACGGCAGACACCTGGCGACGCCAGACATCCTTGCGCCGGTTCTACACGGCGCTCGGCATCGGCTTACTGCTTGTCGCCATGTGCACAGCCATGTGGTTCGCCGACGAGGCCAATGCCGGACATTTCTTCGATCGGCTGCCGCACATACTGGATTTCCTTAGCTGGCTTGTTCCCAAGGACTGGAACGACGTCTGGCTGGCGCTGTTCGACATCGCATCGCCGCACGACAAGGGCAGCCAGGAGTTCAACTTCCCGCTTGGTCGCGTCTATCTCTGGGGCGGTTTTTACCTGCCCGAATATTTCGAGCTGATGCTCACCACGCTTAACGTGGCACTGGTTTCCACTTTCATCGGCTTCGTCTTTGCGGTGCCCTTCTCCTTCATCGCCGCTCGCAATTTGACGCCCCATCCGGTGCTCAGGCTCGTCGTCAAGCGCTTCATGGAACTGCTTCGCGCCTTCCCGGAGATCGTCATTGGCGGCCTGTTCGCAGCCATCCTCTCGACCGGCCCGGTCGCGGCCATCATCGCCATCGGCCTGCATTCGATCGGCGCCCTCGGCAAGCTCTTCTACGAGATCAACGAAAACATCGACATGCGGGCCGAAGAAGGCCTGCGCGCGGTCGGCGCCAACTGGTTCGAGCGCGTGCGCTTCGCCGGCCTGCCGCAAGTGCTGCCCAATTTCATGTCCTACACTCTGCTCAGGATCGAGATCAATGTGCGTATCTCGACCATCATCGGCGCGGTCGGGGGTGGCGGTATCGGCGAGGAGCTGAAGCTCTCCATCTCGCGCGGCTTCGGCGCCAAGACGTTGGCACTGGTGCTGCTGTTGTTCACCACGATCTTCCTCGTCGACCAGTTCTCCGCCTGGCTACGCCGCAAGCTCGTCGGCGAGCAGGCATTCATGATGGGTGCTTGACCATGATCCCAAAAAGTGGATTCCGGTCTTTGGAAAAGATCATGGCAAATCAACAAGAAGACTGCCCATGGCCGCGATGACCGCCAATGAGATGCAATCGATCGAGGAACGCTTTCCCGAGGTGTTCCGATGGCCCCTGTACAAACGCTTCGGCCCGCTGGTCCTGTTCGCCGGAGTCCTGCTCTACCTCGTCTACGCCTTGTGGTTCTTCAGCCTGCCGCAAGTGCTGAGGGAATCGCACTGGGAGCGCCTGCCGCTCTTCCTGACGCAATGGATCAGCTACGATCTGCAGCCGGAATTCCGTCTCCATCAGCCTCAGATCACACCCAAATACCCGCGTTTTTCCGCACTTGGCGAAGATCCTCATCCCGATTGGGTCATCACCAATGCGAACGGCTCCTACACAATCTTGATCGACGGCCGGGCTAAATCCGTCACCTTCGACAAGGCCGAGGCAACGCTTGTTGCCTATGGGCGAACGGTGCCGGTATCGTTGGCCAGCGGCAAGCCGGTGATATCCGGCCCGGTGCCGGACTGGATCACCGCCCATGACGACGAAATCGTCGCCAGGATGGGCTTTGCCGGCGAGGTCCGCATAACCGTCGATCGCGTCAAGGTCCGCAAGCGCTTCCTCGGCTGGGCGAATTTCGTCTTCGACACACGCTCGCCCTTCTTCGGCAAGTCGCCCGGCGAGGTGGTCTCGTTGCTGATATCCGGGCCCCAACTCAAGTCGGGCACATCTAACATTGCGCTGGCCGCCGACAATATCTGGAACAACGCCCAATGGCAGCATGGCGACGTCTGGACGAAGCTGTTCCAGACCATCGTCATGGCGTTCCTCGGCACCTTGCTAGGGGGCATCGTCGCCTTCCCGCTCGCCTTCTTCGCTGCCCGCAACATCACCCCCAGCGGCCTGCTTAGCCAGGTGCTAAAGCGCTTCTTCGATTTCATGCGTTCGGTCGACATGCTGATCTGGGCGCTGTTCTTCACCCGCGCCTTCGGCCCCGGCCCGCTTGCCGGCAGCGCCGCGATTTTCTTCACCGAGATCGGCACGCTCGGCAAAGTCTATTCGGAAGGCCTCGAGAACATCGACGACAAGCCACGCGAGGGCATCCAGTCGACGGGCGCCAACGGCTTGCTGGTGCAGCGCTATGGCGTACTGCCGGAAGTGATTCCGATGTTCATCAGCCAGACGCTCTATCAGTGGGAATCCAACACCAGGGGGGCGACGATCATCGGCGCTGTCGGTGCCGGCGGTATCGGCCTGAAGCTTTGGGAAGCGATGCGCACCAACTCCAACTGGGCCAATGTCTTCTACATGGTGCTCTTGGTCCTGCTTGTCGTTTTCATCTTCGACAACATTTCCAATTTCCTGCGCCGCCGCCTGAGCAGGACGATCCATGATTACAACCGGATCCAGGCCGAGCAGGGGTGATCAAAGCGACGCCATAATCGGGAGCGGCCAACCGCGCCTCGTCATGTATGGACGGAGCAAGGAGCGACGCGACGCGGCGCAGACCCTAGGATGAACGAAGGAGGGGCTTTACCGCGCCTTCCTCCACCCGCTCCTGATATGTTTATACCCGTCTCGATAAACCGCTTCCGGGCCTTCGGAAAAGTCGCGCCACACCTTCGTCGCCGCGGCCAAATCCTTCAGCGAGCGGCCGAACGCCTCGATCGTCAGCCAATCGTCGTAGCCGCTCTTGCGGATGGCGGAGAACGTCTCCTTCCAGGGGACGTGGCCGCGGCCCGGCACGCCGCGATCGTTCTCCGAAATGTGGATATGGACGATGTTCTTGCGGTTGCGCGTATAGGCGCCGATCGGGTCCGCCTCTTCGATGTTGGCATGGAACGTGTCGTACATCGCCTTGATGTGCGGCCGGTCGATCGCGTCGATATGGTCCGACAGATCGTCCATCGTGTTGAGCAGATAGCACTCGAAGCGATTGAGCGCCTCGAGCCCGATGGTGACGCCCTTGTTGCCGGCATGGTCGCCGATGGCGCGTTGCGAGGCAACCGAGCGCTTTTTCTCGGCCGCCGTCGGCCCGCTGCCGGAGAAGGCGCCGAGTGTCGAATGCAGCGGGCCGCTCAAGGTGTTCGCGCCAAGCGCTTGGGCGCAGTCGATCGTCGATTTCATATAGTCGATACCGGCCTTGCGCGTCGAGGCGTCGGCCGAGATTAAATTCATCGCCGGATCGCCCATCGCCGAGACGGCGGTGCGTTGCAGCCCGATGCGGTCGAGCAGCTCGCCGAGCTTCTTGTAGTCGTCCGGCGTGCCGGAGAAGACCGGTATTTCGACGCCGTCGAAGCCAGTCGCCTTGATGTCCCTGAGCAGCGGCTCGTATTTCTTCGAGACACTGGTCGTCCACAACAGCATGCACATGCCGATTTTCATCGACGCCCCTCCCCATGAATTCGCCTGCAGGCTTGTTTAGAGGCTTGTCCAAGCCCCATTCTTCTTAGACGACTTCACGCAGGCCTCGATGAAGGCCATACCCTCGACGCCGTCCTGCACGGTCGGGAAGATGACATCCTTAGCCGGCTTGCCGCCTTTCCGGCGCGCCGCGCGAATGGCCCGCGCGGCTTCCTGGTAGATATTGGCGAAACCTTCGAGATAGCCTTCCGGATGCCCTGGCGGAACGCGGCTGACGCGCCCGGCGACGGGGAGCGCGCCGGCGCCATTGCGGGTAATCAACTGCTTCGGCTGGCCGAACGGCGTGTACCAGAGATAGTTCGGGTCGGCCTGCACCCATTCGAGCCCGCCCTTCGAGCCGTAGATGCGCAATTTCAACCCGTTCTCGTGGCCGGGCGCCACCTGGCTTGCCCAGATCATTCCCTTGGCCGGGTGCGACCCGCCGACCGGCTTAAAACGCAGCAGCACATTGATGTTGTCGTCGAGCAGCCGCCCCGGCACGAAGGCATCGAGATCGGCCGATAACGAATCAAGCTCCAGCCCGGACACGAAACGGGCAAGGTTGTACGCGTGCGTGCCAATGTCGCCTAGCGCACCGCCGGCACCGGCCTGCTTGGGGTCTGAGCGCCACGCAGCCTGCTTCTGGCCGGTGGCGGCCAAGTCTTCGGTCAGCCAGTCCTGCGGATATTCCGACTGCACGATGCGGATATCGCCGAGCTGTCCCTTGGCCACCATCTCGCGTGCCTGCCGCACCATCGGATAGGCGGTGTAGTTATGGGTCAGCACGAACACCTTGCCGGTCTTTTCGACCAGCGCCGCAAGCTTCTTTGCCTCGGCCAGCGTCGTCGCCAGCGGCTTGTCGCAGATGACGTGGATGCCGGCCTCGAGAAAAGCCTTGGCGGCCGGCACGTGCACATTGTTCGGCGTGACGATGGCCACCACCTCGATGCCGTCCGGCCGCTTGGCCTCCGCCTTGGCCATCTCGGTATAAGAACCGTAGCTGCGTGCCGGATCGAGCCCAAGCTCGGCCGCCGAGGCCTTGGCGCGCTCCGGATCCGACGACAGGGCACCCGCAACCAGCACGAACTCGTTATCCATGCGTGCTGCGATGCGGTGCACCGCGCCGATAAAGGCGCCTTGTCCGCCGCCAACCATGCCGTAGCGGATCGGACCGCCCCCGGTTTCCGCCTTCGATGCGCCAACCATGATTTTCTCCCTCGTCACTGAAATACCCCTCCCCCTTGAGGGGAGGTCGATCCGCGCAGCGGATCGGGTGGGGTCGCCGGGCGTGGAGCTCGGCATGAACCGACCCCACCCGGCCCTTCGGGCCACCCTCCCCTCAAGGGGGAGGGAGAACAGCGTTAGATCCCCATCATGCCGCGCAGCATCTTTTTGTCGGTCGTGCCGCCGGCGAAATCGTCGAATGCTTTTTCCGTCACCCTGATGATGTGGTGCTGGATGAAGGGGGCGCCTTCGGCGGCACCATCCTCCGGGTGCTTCAGGCAGCATTCCCATTCCAGCACCGCCCATGAATCGTAGTTGTATTGGGTGAGCTTGGAGAAGATACCGCCGAAATCCACCTGTCCGTCGCCGAGCGAGCGGAAACGCCCGGCGCGGTTGGTCCAGCTCTGGTAGCCGGAATAGACGCCTTGCCGCCCGGTCGGATTGAACTCGGCGTCCTTGACGTGGAACGCCTTGATCCGCTCGTGGTAGATGTCGATGAATTTGAGATAATCGAGCTGCTGCAGAAGGAAGTGCGACGGGTCGTAGTTGATGTTGCAGCGCTTGTGGCCGCCGACCGCGTCGAGCAACATCTCGAATGTCGCGCCGTCGAACACGTCCTCGCCCGGATGGATTTCGTAGCCGACATCAACGCCGTTCTCGTCATAGACGTCGAGGATCGGCTTCCAGCGCTTGCCCAGTTCGGCAAACGCTTCCTCGATTAATCCCGCCGGCCGCTGCGGCCACGGATAGAGGTAAGGGAAGGCCAACGCGCCGCAAAACGACACCGACGCCTTGAGTCCGAGGTTGTTCGACGCCTTGGCGGCGAACTTCATCTGTTCGACCGCCCATTGCTGCCTGGCTTTTGGATTGTTGTGCACCGCCGGTGGCGCGAAGCCGTCGAACTGCGCGTCATAGGCCGGGTGCACCGCCACCAGTTGCCCCTGCAGATGCGTCGACAGTTCGGTGATCTCGACGCCGGCATCGGCGCAGATGCCCTTCACCACGTCGCAATAGGCCTGGGACGACGCTGCCTTCTCGAGATCGAACAGTCGGGCGTCCCATGTCGGGATCTGCACGCCCTTGTAGCCCAGACCGGCCGCCCATTTGGTGATCGAGCCCAGCGAATTGAACGGAGCGGCGTCGCCCGCAAACTGCGCCAGGAACAGACCAGGCCCCTTCATCGTCTTCGGCATCCGCATCTCCCTATGTTTCACGACCAAGCATAGCGCCGATTGAAAACAGGGCCAGCCTCTTTGGTCTCTTTGCACAGCGCGCTCGCGCCGCTATTCTGGTATTACCAAATGCGGAAATCTGGTCAAGCCATTTGACACGCCGCCGCAGTCCTGCAACCAGGCCGAGCTAGGCCACATGCTTTAGCATATCAATGGCATAGACAGGAACCAACGCTTCATGGCGGCACTTCTTGCCGTCTAGATGAAATTACTGTAGACCTCCCATCAGGCCCAATTGGTCGAACCAGTTTGCTAAAAATGCTGGGACGCCTTGGGGAGGAAACATGCGGCACTCTTCGGCAGAGTGCGCCGCAGGCGAACTGATACAGGCGATTCTGGGAAGGATAGACCATGCATCTTTCGACGCACAATTGGATGCGCGCGGAGCCGCTGGAAACGACGCTCAAGCGCATCAAGAAATTCGGCTACGAGTCGATCGAGATCTCTGGCGAACCCGAACAGTACAAGCCCAAGGAGACGCGCGCACTGTTGAACGAGTACGGCATTCGCTGCTGGGGAGCGGTGACGCTGATGCTGGGCGAGCGCAATCTCGCAGCCAAGGACCAGGGCCAGCGCGAGCGCTCGGTGCAATACGTCAAGGACGTGCTGACCATGGTCAGCGAGCTCGACGGCGAGATTATCACGCTGGTCCCCGCCACCGTCGGCAAGGTCGTGCCGGACGGCACCGAGGCAGAGGAATGGAAATGGGTGGTCGACGCCACCCGGGAATGCTTCACCCACGCCAAGAAGGTCGGCGTCAAGATCGCGGTCGAGCCGCTCAACCGCTTCGAGACTTATCTGTTCAACCGCGGCGCCCAGGCACTGGCGCTGGCCGATGCGGTCAGCCCCGAATGCGGCGTCTGCCTCGACGCCTACCACATTCACATGGAAGAATTTAACGTCTATGACGCCATCCGGCAGGTCGGCAAGCGCCTGTACGACTTCCATGTCGCCGACAACAACCGCTTCGCTGCCGGCCTCGGGCAGATCGACTGGCCGAAGATCGTCGGCACGCTGAAGGAGATCGGCTATGACGGCGCGCTGACCAATGAATTCGTCGCCCCCGTCGACCGCACGCCGGCTGCCCCCTATCCCGACATGGTTGAACGCAACCCCGTCGACATCTCGCCGGAGCAGCTGAAATTCATTCAGGACCACGGCTCCAGCGTGCTGACGGAAAAATTCTACACCGACCAGATGCGCATCAATGCGGAAACGCTACTGCCGCTGATCAAGTAGCCGAGCCGTTTGGAAAGTGCCCTTCCGCCTCACCGCGGCCGGGCCGAGGATGAACATGCGCATCAAGACGGTCCAAGCCTGGTGGGTCCGCATACCGATCGAAGCCGCGAGACAGCACCGCAGCGACTTCGGTCAGGTGGCGACGTTCGACGCCGCCATCCTGCGCATCGAAACCGACGACGGGCTGGTCGGCTGGGGCGAAGGCAAGAATGCCGCCGGCAGCGCCGGCAGCTACGGCGCTCTCGTTCATTTGCTGAACTATGAAGTCGGCCCGCAGCTCGTCGGCCGCGACCCGGCCGACATCGGCGTCATCTGGGAGATGCTCTATAATGGCACGCGCCACGACAGCGCCGCTCGCGCCGGCCATGCCATGCCGCAATTGGCACGACGGGGCATGAGCATCGCCGCCATCAGCGCCGTCGACATCGCATTGTGGGACATTCTCGGCAAATCGCTCGGCGTTCCGGTCTGGCGGCTGCTCGGCGGCCGCAAGCTGGACCGCATGCCGGCCTATGCTTCCGGCGGCTGGGCCACTGCGGAAGCCATCGGCGACCAGCTGCAGTCCTACATCACCAAGGGCGGCTTCAAGGCGCTGAAGATGCGCGTCGGCGCCATGGACGGCGCCCCAAATATCTCGGCGGCTCGCGTCCGCGCCGCAAGACAGGCGCTCGGCCCCGATATCGACCTGATGGTCGACGCGCACGGCACTTACACGGTGGCCGAAGCCAAGCGCTTCATCCATCTCGCCGGCGACCTCGACCTCGCCTGGTTCGAGGAGCCGGTGATCGCCGACGACAAGCCTGGCATGGCCGAGGTGCGCGCCTGCGGCTCGATCCCGATCGCCACTGGCGAAAGCGAGGCGACGCGCTACGCCTTCCGCGACCTCGCCGTGCTCAAATCCGCCGATATCTTCCAGCCGGATCCGGCCTTTTGCGGCGGCATCAGCGAGGCGATGAAGATCGGCACCATCGCCAGCGCCTTCAATCTGCGCTTTGCGCCGCATCTTTGGGCGGGTGCGCCCTGCTTCTTTGCCGGGCTGCATGTCTGCGCCGCTTCGCCGGCGAGCTTCACCGTCGAATATTCGCTCGGCGCCAACCCGATGATCCACGATCTGATCGAAGAGACTGTCGAAGCAAAGGACGGTATGATAGCGATCCCTGATAGACCCGGGCTGGGATTCACCATTTCGGAGCGGTTCCTGGAGGCGCACGCGCAACACGGCTGACATGAAAGAAAAGAACCTTCTCGCGGAACTCGCCGCCTATCTGTTCTCCCATTCGGACAAGGAGACGGGCCGCACGCCGTCGGAGCGCGAACTGGCAGAGCATTTCAGCGTCAGCCGCGGCCAGATCCGCGAGGCGCTGGCGATCCTCGAGGCCATGCGCATCGTCGAGCGACGGGCGAAATCCGGCATCTACATCGATACGAAGCAGGCGAGCGTCGAGGCGATGGCGCTGTTCGCCCGCGCCGGCCTGCCGCTCGACCCCGTCCAGATCTACGAGACGGTCGAGTTGCGCAAGATCCACGAGATCAAGGCCGCCGAACTTGCCTGTTCACGCGCCACCGAGGAGAATTTCGAGCGGCTGCGCGAGATCCTGAAGGCCTCCGAGGATCGCATCGCCGCCGGTGAAGGCCTTGCCAGGGAAGACCGCGAGTTCCACCTCGAGATCGTGAGGGCGACCAAGAACAGCGTCTTCCACAATGTCTGCAGCGTCTACTACATGATGGGCGAACTGCGCCTGCCGATCTATTTCAACGATCCCGAACGCAACGTGCGCTCCCATGCCGAGCATATCCAGATCTACGAGGCGCTGCTGCGCCGGGACGGCAACCTCGCCCAGGCGTTGATGAGCGCCCACCTGCAAGGCGCGGAAAGCTACTGGAAGGGGCTGATCGAGGGGCGTGGGGCGGAACCGCAAAGCCCAGCGCTCGAAAAGGCCTGAAATGCCCAGGATCCTGTCGACACACAGACTGCACCCCCGTGCCTCGTCCATGCTGACAGCGGCCGGCGAACTCGTCGTTGCCTCCGCCCTCGACGCGCACACGCTGGCCGCCGAGGCAAGGGATGTGGATGTCGTCATCGTTCGCGCTCCCTTGCCTGCGGCGCTTTTCGAAGACGCGAGGAAGCTCAGGGCCGCGATCCGCCACGGGGCCGGACTGGACATGGTACCGATGGAAGCTGCCAATGCGGCCGGCGTGCTGGTGGCGAACGTGCCGGGGGTGAACGCGCGATCGGTGGCCGAATATGTGATGTTCGCGGCACTGGCGCTGCTTCGGCGCTTTCGTGTGTTGGACCGCGACTTGCGTGCCAAGGGCTGGCTGGCCGGCCGCGAACACACCGTCGTGGCCAGTGAGCTTGCCGGCAAGACGATCGGCATTGTCGGCCTCGGCGCGATCGGCCAGGCGGTTGGCCATATCGCGGCACATGGCTTCGATCTGAACGTGGTGGCGACGACGCGCAGCATGCGGCCGGCGCCGGACAGGGTCGGCTTCCTGTCGATCGACGCGCTGATCGAGCAGAGCGACATCATCGTCCTGTGCTGCCCGCTGACGCCAGAAACCCGGGGGCTCATCAGCCGCGAGCGCATTGGGCGGATGAAGCCGGATGCGCTGCTGATCAATGTTTCGCGCGGGCCGGTGATAGACGACGACGCTCTTATCGAAGCCCTGCAGAAGGGCCGCATCGGCGGCGCCGCGCTCGATGTTTTTGCAACACAACCGCTGCCGCCCAACCATCCCTATTTCGGCTTCGACAATGTCATCGTTACCCCGCACATGGCCGGGATCACCGAACAGTCGATGATGCGCATGGGCGTCGGCGCGGCTGGCGAAGCCTTACTGGTGCTGGCCAACAGATTGCCGGTCAATCTGCGCAACCCCGAAGTGGTCGAGCATTACCGGCGGCGGTTCCCTGCCGATTTTTGAAGGCCTCAATTTGCAAGTAGCGCCTCGACGCCGGCCGCGATGCGCAGCAGGTGGTGGTCATGACCATTGCGCGCCACCAGCATCAGCCCGGCCGGACGCGTCATTCCCGGCATTGGCAGCGAGATGGCCGATAGATCGAACTGGTTGGCGACCTGCGTGTTGCGCAGCAGAAGGCCTTCCGTCCGGTTGCACAGAGCCTCGTCGCCGGTCATCGACACGATCGTCGGCGCCGTCACCGGCGTGGTCGGCAGGGCCAGCACGTCGACTGGGGCCAGCCGGTCATCCATGGCGGCGGCCAGCGCTGTGCGGCGGCGCATTGCCCTGATATAGACCGTGGCCGGAATGGCGGCGGCACGCGACAAGGGTCCGCTTACTCGCGGGTCGACCGGAGCCGCCGCTCCCGTTGCCAGCCAGTCGGTATGGATCTCCGCCCCTTCCATCGCCGCGATCGACGCGCGTTGTGTTGCCGCGCGCAGATCGGCAAGCAGGTCGTCGATCGACAGCTCCGCAAGCCGTGCGCCGCTAAGCCCCATCTTGCGCAGACACTGGTCGAACGTCGTCGCGACCTCTTCCTGCGTATCATCGAACAGCACGCCGCGCGGAATACCGATGCGCAGCCCATTCAGCGGCAGCGGCAACAGTGCCGCCAGGTTTTCGCCCGACATCACTGCATCGGCCGCCGCACATTCGGCGACGCTGCGGGCCAGGGGACCAATCGAGTCCAGCGTCGCCGACAGCGGAAACGCACCCGCGAGCGGCACGCGCCACGCCGTCGGCTTGAAACCGACCACGCCATTCAGCGATGCCGGAATGCGCACAGAACCGCCGGTATCGGAACCGATGGAGATTTCGCTGGTACCTTCGCCGACCGCAACCGCGGCACCCGAGGACGAGCCGCCGGGAATGAGGCTGGCGTCGCTCGCATTGCCGGGCGTGCCGTAGTGTGGGTTGACGCCGATCGCGGTAAAGGCGAACTCGGTCATGTTAGTCTTGCCGAGGATGACTGCCCCGGCTTGGCGCAGCCGTCGCACGACAATGGCATCCCGCAGCGCCGTCGCTGCGGTGGCGAGCAGCAGAGAGCCCGCCGTGGTCGGCTCGCCGGCGACATCGAACAGGTCCTTGATCGAGACGATCGCCCCGTCGAGCGGCCCGAGCATGACGCCGGCTTTTCGCCGCGCATCGGCGGCGTCGGCCGCCGCCCGTGCGGCTTGCGGGTAGAGCTTTACGAAAACGCTCTCACGGCCCACGCGAGCGGCAAGACGCGAAAGAATGGCTTCGAGGCGATCACGGGCTGATTGCATTTTTCGGTGTCGGACTCCGCACACTTGCAACGTCTTAAGTAGCAGCCAGAAATTGGCCGCAGGAGACATAGCCCGGCACGGTCGGATTTGCACCTGTCGAACCGAAGGAGGAAGGCCCGATGCTCTACCAAGGCAGCTGTCACTGCGGCAAGGTCGCGTTCGAGGTCGAAGGCGAGCTGACCGGAGCCGGTCGGTGCAATTGCACGATCTGCTCGCGCAAGGGTGCACTGCTATGGGCAGTGCCGCACGAGAGCATGAGGGTGCTTGCCTGGGGCGATGATTTCGGCCGCTACAGCTTCGGCAACCATGTCATCGCCCACCGCTTCTGCCGCAGCTGCGGCATTCACCCCTTCGCCGAGGATGTCGGCGAAGGGAGCGGGCGAAGTGCCTATATCAATATTCATTGCATCGAGGCGTTGGACGTCGCCGCCGTGCCGGTCTTCGACTTCGACGGCCGTTCCGTTTAATGCATGTCGCGCAAAACTGTGCCGCGGTTTTGCAATAACGACATGCATAAAGACCAGAATCTAGAGCGCGTCGAGTGCGACGCGCTTGTCTTATGACATTCATTGCCAAGAGGCGAGAATGAACCGCTGGGAGAGAGTAGCAGCTCTCTCGT
>NZ_JBVVQF010000028.1:0-78476 GCF_055811815.1 Mesorhizobium sp. WSM4836 | reverse complement strand
CCCCCCCCCCCCCCCCCCCCCCCCCCCCCCCCCCCCCCCCCCCCCCCCCCCCCCCCCCCCCCCCCCCCCCCCCGCCGGCCGCGCCCCCCCCCCCCCCCCCCCCCCCCCCCCCCCCCCCCCCCCCCCCCCCCCCCCCCCCCCCCCGCTTCTCTGTCGGCCTGTGTGCAGCTTAGCGCATGATCATGCGCTGTTTGTCGCGATTTTGCGCGTAGGTGGCCTTGTCGTAGGGGGCCTGCGCCTCGAGCTGCTCCTTGGTGAAGTTCGTGTAGAGATAGCGCTTGCCGTTCTTGTCGGTCATGAATTTCAGGTTGTCCATGCCGACCGCCACCTCCTTCTCGCCGATGCCGAGGAAGCCGCCGACGTCGATGATGACTGCGTCGACCTTCTTGTCGCTGCCCAGCACGATATCGCCAATCTCGCCGACGTTGGCATCGTTGGCGCCGTAAACGGTCGTTCCAACCAGATCCTCGGCCCGGATTTCGCCCATCGGCATTTCGGTTAGCGTCGACTTGTCGATCGACCCGGTTTTGGTCTGGTCGGCCGTAGCCGGAGGCGTCGCTGCCGGAGCGTTTTGAGCCGTCTTGCCGGCTTGGTCAGTCTTGTTGGTCGTCGCAGTGTTATTGTTTGCGGCTGTGTTGCTGGCCGTCACGGTAGGCGTGACGGTGGCAGGCGCAGTAGCCGCGGCACCATTAGACGCAGTGGTCGTCGCCGGGGCCGGATCATAGGCCTTGCGGTCGAAGTCCGGCTGCGCCTGCAGCTCTTCCTTGGTCGTTTGTGCGACCAGCCAGCGATCGCCGTTCCTCTCGGCCCACTGCGCCTTGTCGAAATCATAGGCGACGTTCTTTTCGCCGATGCCGAGGAAGCCGCCGACACCGATGATCAGCGATTGCGCCTTGGCCTCCTTGCTGATGACGATGTCGTTCACGTCACCGATGTTCTGGGCGTCGTCGCCGGTGCCGTTATAGACGGTCTCGCCGATGATATTGGTAGCGAGATTGCCTTCGCGCTTAACCGGGGCGGCGTTGGTAGTTGCCGGCGCTGCCGGAGCGTTCTGCGCCGTATCGGTCGAAGTCGACGGAGCGGCTGGAGCCGTTGCCGTAGTGCCGGTGGCCGCAGGCGCTGGATCATAGGGCGTGCGGTCGAAATCCGGCTGAGCGGTCAGCTCATCCTTCGTTGTTTGCGCTATCAGCCAACGGTCGCCATTTCTTTCGGCCCATTGCATCTTTTTATAGTCGAAGGCGACATTCTTGGTTCCTACCCCAAGGAAGCCGCCAACGCCGATGACGACGGATTTTACGTCGCCGCGCTCGTCGAAGACGATATCGCTGATCTTGCCGATATTCTGGGCATCATCGCCGGTGCCATTATAGACGGATTCGCCGATGATGTTGGTGGCAAGGCTGCCCTCGGCACGCATCGCCGGAGCGGTATTCTGGGCGGCGGGTGGTTGCGCCGGCGCCGGGGTCGTCGCCGATTGCGCAAATGCACCCGTCGCAATCAATGTTGCGACTGCTGTCGTGGTCAAAAGGGTGCGGATCATCTCAGTGTCTCCTCGTCGGTGATTTCTTGCACGCCCTGCCCGCCTGGCGTCACTGCGGGCGCAGCGTCTTCTGCATGTTCACAACGTTGTGACCACACTGTTGTTCCGAAAAAAGCCGTGGTGCACTCGATACGAGGTCAGTCGTTCTCGGATACGCCACGCCGGTCGAAAGGAACATTTTCTCGGCCGCCCCGTTCCCCTCGCGGCTGGGGCCCCGTCCCGGCCCGATGGGTGCTGGAAAATGGAACGGCCATGCGGTTTGCAGCGGTGCTGAACAAGGACGGGGGCACCCTGCGCACTATCGATCTTGAGGCCTTCGCCAGTCGGATGCGCAGTACGCTTGAGACTGCCGGCCACTCAATCGATATCGAAATCGTCGCCGGCAAGGATATCGTCGCCACACTGGACGGCGCAGCTTCCAGGCGGGATATCGAGATCGTGCTGGCTGGCGGCGGCGATGGCACCATTTCGGCCGCGGCAGCCCGTTTAATGAATGGGGAGAAGGCGCTGGCAATTCTGCCGGCTGGCACAATGAACCTTTTTGCGCGCGGCCTCGGTATTCCGCAGACCCTCGATGCGGCACTGAAATCGTTTGCCGACGGCGAGATCATGGCGATTGACATTGCAACAGCCAACGGCCGGCCTTTCGTGCATCAATTCTCGATCGGCATGCACGCCAGGATGGTGCAACTGCGCCAGAAGATGGAATTCGGCTCGCGGCTGGGGAAGATGCGTGCCTCGGTGCGAGCCGCTTGGGCAACGATCAACAACCCACCGGCGATGAACGTAACGCTGACGATTGGTGAGGCCGAGATCAGAACGCGGATCACCGGTATGGGCATCACCAACAATCTGTTCGGCGAGGGCCACCTGCCCTATGCCGATAATCCGGCAGGCGGCGTGCTGGGCATCTATGTCACCGTGGCACGCCGACGCGGCGAATTGATCAGATTCCTCTTTGACGTCGCCCGTGGGAAATGGCGCGGCAACGAGCATGTCGAAATCCATCAGGCAAACCGCGCCGTTTTGAAAATCCATTCGACGAACAGGAAAGTTCAGGCCGTTATCGACGGCGAACTGGTAAGGCTCGATCCCGAGACGACCGTCGAAATCCATCCGCGCGCGTTGAATGTTCTCGTCCCGGCGCGCGCCGCCGAGGCAAAGGTTGCCTGACTTGGGATGCGTGATGCGCGAGAGTCTAACCGCTGGGTGTGTTGCCCTGTTCGGTCTTCGGCGTCTCGATCATCCAGCCGTAGATTTCGGCGACGCCCCAAGCGATAAAAGCCAGCAACAGTGCGGCAATCAGGATACGAAGGACATGCCGGCCCCGCCGCCCTTGACGGGCTTTGTTTTCAGGAACGGTTTTTGGCATTGTCTGGCTCCATATTTGGCGCCGGCAGGCGTCGCTAGCCGGGCATTGGCTGGTAACGGTCCCCCGCCGCGAAAGTTCCGGCTCGACAAGGCGGCAAACGGGCCGGTTGGCCTGATCAATCAGCAGGGCCGGCCACCGGGGGCATAGTGGACGACAACAGCCAGAAAACGCCGGGCCTGCCGGCCGATATTCGCCGTGTGGTGAGCGCCGCGGACCGTCTTGCCGTGCTGCATGGCCTCGACGCGCTGGACAGGGCTGCCGACCCTGATTTCGATCATATCGGTGGTCTTGCCGCTTCGGCGATGCAAACGCCTGTCGCACTGATCACGCTGGTCGATGCCGAGCGGCAGTGGTTCAAGTCCTGTATCGGCCTCGACCAGACCGAAACCGCAACCGAGACATCGTTCTGCGCCTATACCATCGCAGCCGGCAACGTGCCGATGGTGGTGGCCGACGCGGCGGCGGATCCGCGCTTCAAAGCCAATCCGCTCGTGACCGGCGAGCATCATATTCGCTTTTACGCAGGCGTGCCGATCGTAATCGACGGCGCGCTGATCGGCACGCTGTGCGTGCTCGACCGGAAGCCGCACGCACCTCCCTCTTCTGTCCAGCTCGACCAGCTGTCGGCGCTGGCTGGCCTGGCCGCCAGCCTGTTCACGCTGAAGGATGCAACCCGCAGCGCGGCGATTGCCAAGGCCGCACTGGTTCGAGAGGAAAAGCGGCGCGCGATCGCGCTTGACGCGGCTTCGCTGGCCAGCTGGGCATGGGATATCCGCAGCGACATGATCGACTGCGATGTCCTGCTGTCCGAATTGTTCAACCTGCCGAAGTCGAACAGGCTGAGGGCGCGCGACATCCTGACCGCCATCGACCCGCGCGACGTTCACCAGACCGAAACACGCTTTCGCGACGCGCTGACCGGCAGCGACGACTATTTTGGCGAATACCGTGTCAAAGGCCTCGATCCGCCACGATGGATCGCAACGCGCGGCCGCGTCATAGAGCGCGACGGCGAGGGCAAGCCGACGCTGATCTTCGGCGTCAACTACGACATTACCGAACGCAAGCTTGGCGACGAGCGTCAACGGCTGTTGCTGCGCGAGCTCAATCACCGCGTCAAGAACACTTTGGCAACCGTACAGGCGCTGGCGACGCAGACCGTTCGCCATGCCCGCCAGCCAAGCGAATTCCTCGAAGCCTTCAGCGCCAGGCTGCAGGCACTGGGCGTTGCGCACAGCCTGCTATCGGACCGCGAGTGGCGCGGCATCGGCATCCGCGAGCTGGTGGAGATCGAGGTAAAGCCGTTCCAAGCCGCCGGACAATCGCGCATGGCGATCTCCGGTGCCGATGTCCTGCTCTCGCCGGACCAGGCAGTCGGGCTCGGGCTGATCCTGCATGAACTGGCAAGCAACGCACTGCAATACGGGTCGCTCTCGGTTGCTTCCGGAAAGGTCGATCTCGATTGGAAGGTACAAGGCAGGAAGGGTGCGCGGCGTCTGTTGCTGGCCTGGCGTGAAAGCGGCGGCCCGCGGGTTGCGCCGCCCGAACGCCACGGCTTCGGCTCGATCCTGATCCGCCGCAGCCTGGCCAAGGTCATTTCCAGCGAGGTGACCCACGAATTCCGGCCGGACGGCGTGGTCGCCGAAATATCGATTCCGCTCGAAGAGTTGTGACGCCAGCATTTTGCGACCAGGCGCCGGAATCCTTGCCCCGAACCTATCCCCTCCGAATTATTCCCGTTTGCCGGTATCCGGATCATCCGAGCCGCGCTTCACGTTCTCGCGATAGATGGCGTAGGCTGCGAGTGCTATCGCCGGGCCGAGAATCGCGCCCAGTCCGGCCTTCCCCGGGCCACCTTTGCCCTTAAGCAGCGCCGGCAGCACGGCGAGTGCCGCAGTAATGCCGATAGCCTTCATGTCGGCGTCGCGTCGTTTCGCGCGGCGCTTGGCGCGCGAGCCGGCCGATATCCGGTAGACGAGCAGGATGAGACCGGCGATTACCAGAAAGCCGATCCCGAAGCTCTGGGAAGCTGCAATCGGCCCATAGCGGGCAGCCGTCCAGATGTAGGCCGCCCCGACCAGGAAGCCGAGGCCGCACAGCGCCGCGAGCGCTGCGACCGAATAGACAATCGCAGCGACGCGCGCGCGTTGCACCGCCGCAATGGTTTCGCCCGAGGCAAGGCCCGAGATCAGCGATGCAAGCATTCCCATGCGTGCAGAACTAGCGGCGCGCGAGAAACGCGAACAGGAATCCGACGCCTGCGGCAATCGCCAGCGACGTCACCGGCTTTTCGCGCATATGGGCGATCATCTGCGCCTCGATGTCCCTGGCGTTACTGCGCAAGCTGTCGAAGGCTGCCTCGCCCTGGGTTCGCAACTGCTCGACGCTTTCGGCGGCTGCTCGCCGCGCTGCCCCATAGCCATGTTCGCCAGTTTTGGCCAACAGTTTGGTAAGTTGCTCGATGTCGGCCTTTAGTTGTGCGATATCGGCCTCAATATCGGAATTCGTGCGGGCTTCGTTCGCGGCCTTTCCTGCGGCAGTCGCCATTGCTTCACTCTCCATGCTTTTGCTCGGTCGAAACGCCCGACAGACCCCAAGGTTCCGGCACGAACCTCTTCTAACCCTATCTCCGGCGGCGCGCGTTGCAAATGCCCTGCATGGGCGAGGCCGACGCATCCGCGCCAGCACGTTTTTTTAAATGACAGCATGCCAAATAACCATCATGACTTCCCCCGTTTGACGATAGAGACGCGTCTGAGGAGATATTGCTGCGTGCGCCCATCGCTTGACGGTTTGCGAATTCTTATTCTGGAAGATGAGTTCCTGATTGCCATGGATATCGAGCAGCTTTGCCGCGACTACGGCGCGCTCGATGTGGTCATCGCCCGTGATCTGACCGAGATCGAACAGCAAGACGTTGCCGCGCAGTTCGATGTGGCCATCGTCGACCTCATGCTGAGCGGCGTTTCGACCCTCCAATTTGCTTCGCGGCTGCGTGAAGCGGGCGTCCCCTTCGTCTTCGCCTCGGGCTATTCCGATACCGACGAGATCGAGAAATCCTTTCCCGGCGTCAGACTGGTCACCAAGCCCTATTCGGGAGACGATCTCGTCGAGGCAGTTGCGGCGGCCTACAGGCGAACGCCTCTCCGCTGAGGCGCGGAGCCGTTCGAACACGCCCGCGCTTCACGCAGCCGTCGATCCCGTTACCTGAGCCGAAATTGCGTCCGGGCCATACTCGTCTTCACCGGAGATCTTCAGAATCTCCTGCAGCCGCGTACGGGCGCGGCTGACGCGGCTCTTGATCGTTCCAACGGCGCAGCCGCAGATCTCGGCCGCTTCCTCGTAGGAGAAGCCCGATGCGCCGATGAGGATAATGGCTTCACGCTGGTCTTCCGGCAGCAACTCGAGAGCGCCCCGAAAGTCTTCGAGGTCAAGCTGGCCGTGCTGGGCCGGATGAACGGCAAGCCTGGCCGTCATGACGCCATCGCTGTCCTGCACCTCGCGGCCGCGCTTGCGCATCTGCGAATAGAATTCGTTGCGCAGGATCGTGAACAACCATGCCTTCAGATTGGTGCCGGGCTGGAAGCTTTCATGCTTGTCCCAGGCCTTGACCAATGTTTCCTGCACCAGGTCGTCGGCCTTGTCGGCGTTTTGCGTCAGCGACACGGCAAAGGCACGCAGGCTCGGGATCGAGCCGAGCAAGTCGGTCTTGAAGCCCTGGGAGACGGCCGCCATGCCTCAGTCCTTCTTTTGTACAGGTTCGGCCTTTTCCAACTGGCTGAGCAGTTGGGCGAAGCGATCCGGCACATTGTCGGAGACCAGCTCGTCGTAGTATTGTTTGAGTTTGCGGCCGATTTCTGAGTTCGGCCCAAGCGGGTCGCGGGAAGCAGCCCGGTGCCCGTTGCCAACGCCACCCGTGGTAGCTTTTGTCATGTTCTTCATTTCGCCCTTTGTCCCAGCCTTAAGCCGCCCTTCAACACATAACGCAAGGCAAGCGGCAGCCTCGTCTGGTTGCCCAACCCGCCCATCAACGCCAGCCCATATATTAAGTTCCGCATGACCGGAACTTTTTCGCAGAACCCGCGTTTCCAACTCTAGGCTTGTGAACCGTTTTTAGCTGTAACATGCAATCACGTCATATGAGGGAGACGTCCAATATGAGCCTATCAGCCACCATCGCTCCGCACCTGCCGTTCCTGCGTCGCTTCTCGCGCGCCGTATCCGGATCGCAGGAGAGCGGCGACGCGCTGGTCGCCGCAATGCTCGAGGCCATCATTGCCGATGTCGACATCTTTCCAAACGCATCGAACGACCGCATCGCACTCTACAAGGTCTTTGCCAAGCTCTTCACCTCAGTGGCCATTCGCGTTCCGCAGGAGCATGCCCAGTCGGCATGGGAACAGCGTGCCGCGGCCAATCTGAATGCAATTGCGCCTCGCCCCCGCCAGGCCTTTCTGCTGGTGGCGGTCGAAGGCTTCAGCGAAAACGAGGCGGCGGAGATTCTCGACGTCGATGAACAGGAATTCGCCGAACTTCTCGCGCAGGCGAGCAATGAGATCTCCCGTCAGGTGGCAACCGACGTGCTGATCATCGAGGATGAGCCGCTGATCGCCATGGATATCGAGGAAATGGTCGAAAGCCTCGGCCATCGCGTCGTCGGAACGGCGCGCACCCACGCCGAGGCGGTGGCGATGTTCGGCAAGGCGAGGCCAAAGATGGTGCTTGCCGATATTCAGCTTGCCGACGGCAGTTCGGGGATCGCCGCTGTCAATGAGATCCTGTCGTCGACCTCGGTGCCGGTGATCTTCATCACCGCCTTTCCCGAGCGCCTGCTCACCGGCGAGCGGCCGGAACCGGCTTTCCTCGTCACCAAGCCGTTCAATCCGGATATGGTCAAGGCTCTTATCAGCCAGGCCCTGTTCTTTGACCGGCACGCGAAGGCGGCGGCATAAACAGCTAGCGGCCGAGCTGCGGATCAGACGATGGGGCACGCCGGCGTAACTCACTAGCCAAGTGCTGCTGAACCTGAGAAGAAGGTTTTCGCATACCGCAGCAATTCGAGCCGCAAAGATTTTCAGCATCGTCTTTTTCAGAAAATGATGGAACGAACGGCGGCGAGTCACGTTTTCACCGCAGCATTGGAAGGAGATGGATCATGCTTTACTGGGCGCTCGTATTTCTCGTCGTGGCGATCATCGCCGGCGCGCTTGGTTTCGGCGGCATCGCTGGTACCTCGGCCGGTATAGCGCAGATATTATTCTTCGTGTTTCTCGCCTTCCTGATCATATCGCTTATTGCCGGCCTGATCAGACGAGCGTGATGCCATTCGAGCACACTGGAAGCCGCACCCCTCAAACGGTTTCCAGCCACCGCCGGGCAGCGTCCTCCAACGGGACGCCGCTCGGCGGACCGCTTTTAGAGCGGCATACGAAGCGCTTCCTCTTGGAACTCATTTTGCCGCAAGCCGTTCAACGCAATATGGGTGGGGCAAAATGACCGATGGCCTCCAGAGTCGGGAAGATGAAAGAGCGTGGCCAGAGTGATGAGATCATCGCTTTGCATCCTGCCGAAAGCGGAATGCAGCTTGGCCGGGCTCTTCTCCATGCACTGCACAATGCCGGAATTTCGGTCCTGTACCAGGACCGCGAGATGAAGACGGTGTGGGCGCGCAACATGCGCGCACCCTGGTCCGACGATGGCTCCAATAATGACGGCATCTTGCCGCCGGCACAGGCAGAGCGTATCGGCGCCGCCAAGCACGACGTCATCGTCTCCGGCAATCCCCAACACCTGGAACTCAGTGTGCCGGCCGATGACGGCGCCCGTTGGTTCCAGGTCTGGATAGACGCCGACCGCAACGAGACCGGCGCGGTGCAGGGCGTCGTGACCACGATGGTCGAAACAACGGAGCAGAAACGCCGGGAGCAGACGCTGAAGGCGCTGCTGCGCGAAGTCAGTCATCGCTCCAAGAACCTTTTGGCCATCATCCAGAGCATCGCCACCCAGACGGGCCGTTATTCCGGCAGCATTGACGATTTCCTGACGCGTTTCCGGGGCCGATTGCAGTCGCTGGCCTCCTCGCAGGATTTGGTTACGTCATCCAACTGGCGGGGAGCGGCGCTGCGCGAGCTGGTTTCCGGTCAGGTCGGCAGGTACGGCGCGGATCCCATGCACAGCCTGCGTTTCCGCGGCGCAAATCCATATCTCAACCCCAATGCCGCCTTGCACATCGGCTTGGCCATGCATGAGCTCGCCGTCAATTCGGTCAGCTATGGCGCACTGTCGCGCAGCGACGGTTTCGTCGAGGTGACAGCCGATCTGACGGCAGCTTCCGCAGGCGAGCCTGCGCTGTCGCTGACATGGGCCGAAGTGATCGGAGCCAACGACAATCGGCGCAGCGAGAAGCGTTTTGGCAGTGTCGCGCTTGAACGCGTCGTGCCCATTTCATTGAATGGAACGGCGACACTTGAGATCATCGGGAACCGCCTCGAATATCGCCTTGTTGTTCCACACGGTAATTTCGAGACGGATTGAACGATCCGCGTCGCCGCGAGAACGCTTGCTGCGCAGCGCCAACCTTAACCGACTGTTCACCATAAAGTCCGATCCTGTCCGAACGTGCCGCTCCGCCGGACATCGATTGAGTTTGGCACCACATGAAAGGAACGGGCCTTGACGGCTGCCGACTTGAACAGACTGGAACAGGCTGCTCGCGTCTCGATGGGCGGCTTTCAGGATCCCGACGCGTCCGCAGCGCCCGCGCCCGGTGCTTCGCCCCTCCGCTTCGCCGCCGTCGCGCTTGTGGCCGCGATCGTCCTGGCCGCCGCGTCCCAGCTGATCTGATCGCGCTCGCCAAGGTTGCCGCCGGCTCCACTTGTCTCACGACTGCTTGACCGCTGTGTCGTCGCAGGAACTTTGAGGGATCTGAGCCGTTTCCATGGCGAGAGGTTCCCGCCATGGAGCACATTGCCGCCTTGCTGCTGGTTGTCGGCTGTTCGAATGCCATGACCGCGTGCCGTGAATTGCCGGCGCCGGTAAGCGTTTTCGAAACCACTGCCGAGTGCATGATCGCGCGCCCGTTCGCGGTCATCGATCTGCAGGGCGAAGCCCAACATGTCGTCGCCAAATGCCTTGCCGTCGATCCGGCGCTCGAGGACGACTATGACAGCATCATCTGGAACATGCGTCCCGACGGCACGCTCGATGCGTCCTTGGAGATTTCCGGGTTCGTGATAGCATCGAACGGCGCACGCCCCGAAAAAGACTATCTTAATCAACAATGAAATCGTGCGGGCAAAGGCCGTACTTTCATGCTAAATGGCGGTTGGAGCTTATTAAAGTGAGGACAAAAGCGAGGATGACTCCATGCGGAAGATGATTATTGCCATGGTTGCCGTGGTTGCGGTCAGCGGCTGCACCACCACGGAAGAGAACGTGGGTATCGGCACTGTGGGCGGCGCACTCATTGGTGGCGCTGTCGGCGGCGGTAAGGGCGCTTTGATCGGCGCCGGCGCTGGTGCGATTGGCGGTCTGCTCGTTCGCCGCCTGCAAAATGGCTACTGCCAGTACAGAGATCGTCACGGCCGGATCTACACAGCCCGCTGCAACTAGTTTCGAGCTCCAGGCGAACAGCAAACGCGGAGGCAGGCCACCTGTCTCCGCGTTTGCCCATTTGAGCGCTGTTGCGGCGCGGCCACGAGACGGCATTTCAGGCTGGCAGCGGAACCTTGATTTCCACGTTCAAGCCATGTTCGCGAAAATCGCGCCTGATTGTGCCACGCAATTCGCGTGTGACGTTGAGATCGATCAGTCTGGTCCCAAAACCGCTCTTTGCCGGTGTCTCGAGCTTCTTCTGACCGGCCTCGCGCCAGTTGAGAGCCAATGTCCGGGCGCCGCCGCGGCCTTCGAGCGACCAGTCGACCTTCAGCGCACCGACTGAATTGCCGGCCTCGCTATGCTTCAGCGCATTCGTCGCCAGTTCGTGAAAGACGAGGCCGAGTGCCTGCGTCGTCTTTTCATCGAGAAGAACCTCCGGTCCCGACAACAGCCCTTCAGGAAGCTCGCTGCCGAACACCTGCCCGAGCTCGATGCGCAGCAGGTCGCCGAGATCGGCTTTTTGCCAGCGTGAGCGCGTCAGCATGTCCTGGGAAGCCGCCATCGCCTGCAGCCGGGCCGAGAACGAAGTCGAGAATTCCTGGACGTCGGCGGTGTGCGATGCTGTCTGGCGCGCGATTGCCAGCACCCGCGTGATCGAGTTCTTGATGCGATGCTTCATCTCCTGCAGCATCAGGTCTTTTTCCAGCAGGCTCTTTTCGGTCGTTTCGTGAAGCAGCGAGACCGCCTCATAGGCCCGCTCCTGATAGCGGGCCACCAGCGCGATGGCGCCGGCAAGCAGCAGCCCGAATAATCCGAGCATCACCGGGATGGCGCGCGAGGAAGGTTGCGAGAAAGCGCTTGTCGGCCTGAACAGGACAACCCACGGCCGGCCGGCAACGGTGATCTTGCGGGTGACCAGCAGCCTGTCGCCGAGGCTCGAAACAGGCGGCGTTTCCGACTGGAACAGCAGGTTGTCGCTGTCGACCATCCCGTCATAGATCTCAGTGTTGACCGGCAGCAATGGTGCCCGGCTGAGCGCAGCCTGGAACAGGTCACGGGCGCGGAAGGCCGCATAAAGAAAGCCGGCAGTCGAGGATCTCGACGCGTTTACGGCGTCCGGCGCGGTTTCGACATTGAGCCGGACGAAGACGAGGAAGCCGGTAAAAGTCTGCGCGGCACCCGTATCCTTGCCAAGCTGAACGAGCCCGCTGGCATGCTGCTGGTCGTCGGCCATCGCCTTTTCGATCGCCTCGCGCCGCGCCGGCCCGGTGAACATATCATAGCCGATGCTGGATTTATTGGACGGATCCAGCGGCTCGAACAGCACGATGGGCGTACGCCACGGCAAGTTCGTGTCGGGATAGATCGGATAGCTTGCGCCGTGATCGCTCAGGATGTCGCGCGAGACCGCCGCCTCGTTGCCGGTTTTCACCAGGCGGAGGAAGCCGATACCGCGCAGGCCGGCGAAATTATTGTCGATGTCGAGCGCGTTGAAGAAAGCCTTGAACTCGCCTTGCGAGATACCGCCATTGCGTGCGTCGAACAGCGCCCGGGTTGAGCGCAGCAGCGACAGGTCCAGGTCGATGCGGCTTTCGATCCGGTTAAGCGCGTCATCGGCCGTCGCCTCGAATTTTATGCGGGCCGCTTCCTGGGTGGCAAAATAGGCAAAGCCCGCCATCGTCAGGCTGATCAGCGCGACGGCGATAAAAGCGACGGTCGGAAAAAGCTTCTTCAATTGCTGATAACGTCTCACGAAGGTTCGACATCTTTTATGGGCAACTGCCGACGCCAATACAATGGCGAAGCCAAAAGCAGTGGTCACGGCTGGTACATTTACGCCGCCAATGATTAGCCGGCTAATACATCCCAGCGGCGATCTTCAGGGGCGCCCAGCTCCGGAATGGCGCCGGGCGGGCACTTGCTGAGCACCGTCGGATCAGTCGCAGACCGGAACAGCGCCCGCCGCGACGCCGGCGCAGACCTCTTCCTTGTTGATCCAGCCGGCGTCGATGACGACGTTGAGATTGTCCTTGGTGATGGCGACCGGAATCAGCAACAGCGACTTGACGATATTGCCGGCGGGCGTGGTGAAATCCTTCACGCCGGCAATGTCGGTCATCTGCTTGCCATCGGCCAGTTGAGCGGCGATCTCGGCGGCGTTCTTGCCGAGCTCGCGTGCGTCCTTCCACACCGACACGGTCTGTGTGCCGAGCGCGATGCGGTTCAGCGCGGCCTGGTCGCCATCCTGGCCAGAAACCGGAACGGAGCCAGCCAGCCCTTGGGCCGTCAGCGCGGCGACGACGCCGGCGGCGGTGCCGTCATTGGCGGCGACCACCGCATCGACCTTGTTGTCGTTCGCGGTCAGGAACTGTTCCATGTTCTTCCGGGCATTGGCCGGCAGCCAGCCATCGGTATAGGCCTCGCCGATATTCTTGATCTTGCCGCTATCGATGGCGTTCTTCAGCACCTCCATCGAGCCGGCATACAGGACATCGGCATTCGGATCGGCGCCCGAGCCCTTGATGAAGACGTAATTGCCTTCCGGCTTCACCTTGTACACTTCGCGGGCCTGCATGCGGCCGACCTCCTTGTCGTCGAAGGTCAGGTAGAAGACGTCCTTGTTCTCGATCAGCCGGTCGTAGCCGACGACCGGAATGCCTTGGTCCAGCGCCTTCTGCACGGCCGGGCCGATGGCCGAGGCGTCCTGCGCCTGGATGATCAGTGCGTTGGCGCCCTGCGAAATCAGGCTCTGGACGTCGGTGAGCTGCTTGCCGGGGTTGGACTGTGCGTCGGCGGAGATATATTTGTCGCCGGCGGCCTTGATGGCCGCCTTCATCGCGGCTTCGTCGGTCTTCCGGCGCTCTTCCTGGAACTTCGACCAGGAAACGCCGATGACCTTGTCCTTGGCCTGTGCGACCGACGCGAGCGTCAGCGTCATGGCGACGCCCGCCAGAATGGCGGTGGCAAATTTCTTCATCATCTTCTCCCTGCGCCACGAATGGCGCGATCCAAACTGACCAGAAGGCCGGCACAAAGGCTCGATCTCCGGCTGCTGTCAACATCGATTTCTGATGGATTTTGTGATCCTACGAATTTTTTCGAGTGTCGGAATAAACGATGACAGCGCCACCTGCATCTGACATTGTTGTCTCCATCTGACGCTGTTTGTCGGACATTACCGACGGCTTCCGGTTCATGAGCGGCCGCGGCAACCGGGAGGAAAGCAAACGATGTCGGTCGGAATCCGCCATGACGATTTGCGCCGGCGCAACCGGGCGATGGTGATCTCGGCGGTGCGCCGGGCCGGCCAGCCATCGCGTACGGGGATCGCCGCAACCACCGGCCTCAGCCATTCGACCATATCGGCGATCTCCTCCGACCTGATACGGGAAGGCATCCTTGCCGAGAGCAAGGCAAGCGAGTCCGTTTCGTTGAAACGCGGTCGCCCGCAGGTCGGCCTCGCCCTCAACCCGGAAGCTGCGGCGGTACTTACCGTGGTGTTGTCGCTAAATTTCCTGTCGGCCGCCATCATCGACTATGCGGGACAGGTGGTCGCCGAGGAACAGCGCCGGCTGGATACGCTGACGATGGCGCGCGACGAGCTGATCCGCGAATGCATGGCCATCGTCCGGCGCCGGCTGAAGGATCCAGACCTTGACGTCCGCAGTGTCGCCCGCATTGCCCTGGCTATCCAGGGCATTACCGACTCCCCTGCACGCGCCATGCTGTGGTCGCCGATCACGCCGCAGACCGACATCGCCTTTGCCGACATGCTGGAAGATGAATTCGGCATCCCGGCCACGGTGGAGAACGACTGCAATATGATGGCGGTGGCTTTGCGCTGGCGCGATCCGGATCGCTATCGCGACGACTTCATCGCCATCCTGCTTTCGCACGGCATCGGCATGGGGCTGGTGCTCAAGGGCGACCTGTTCACCGGCACGCATTCCTCGGGCGGCGAGTTTGGCCACATGATCCATCGTCCGGGCGGCGCGCTCTGCCGGTGCGGGCGGCGCGGCTGCATCGAGGCCTATGCCGGCAACTACGCCATCTGGCGCAACGCCAGGCAGATGAGCGAAGACAGCGAACCGGTCGCCGACGTCAGCGACGCCGACATGCGCACGCTGGCGGCCCGGGCGCGCGAGAAGGATGGGCCGGAACGCGAGGCCTACCGCAAGGCCGGCGAAGCGCTGGGTTTCGGTCTCGGCTCGCTGTTCGCGCTGATCGATCCGGCGCCGGTCGCGATGGTCGGCGCCAGTGCCGCCGCTTTCGATCTGATCGAGCCGGCCTTGCGCAAGGCAATCGCCCAGACCGCCGGCGGCCAGCATTCGGCTTCGATCTCCTTCGATACCGAGCCGAACGAATTGCCGCTGATCCGCCAAGGTTGTGCCATGCGGGCGTTAAGCTTTGTCGACCAGGAGATTTTCGCGCCGGGCGCGCAAATGAGGCCCGGCATGAGAAAGAACGTAGCCTGACCCGGCGGGTCAATCTTCCCTGATCGCATAACCTGCACCGCGGATGGTGCGGATGACATCGGGCATGCGGCCGTTGTTGACGGCCTTGCGCAGCCGCCCGACATGCACGTCGACGGTGCGTTCGTCGATATAGATCGTCTCGCCCCAGACATTATCGAGCAACTGGCTACGCGAGAAGACGCGGCCCGGATGCCGCATCATAAATTCGAGTAGCCGGAATTCGGTCGGCCCGAGCCTGATCTCGCTCTTCTTGCGATAGACCCTGTGCGATTCCCGATCGAGCACGATGTCGCCGACCTTCAGCACGCTGGACAACACTTCCGGCTTGGCGCGCCGCAGCAGCGCCTTGACCCTGGCCATGAATTCCGGTGTCGAAAACGGTTTGACCAGATAGTCGTCGGCGCCGGTCGAAAGGCCGCGCACCCGGTCGCTCTCCTCGCCGCGCGCGGTCAGCATGATGATCGGCAGCCGCTCGGTTTCGGGGCGCACCCGCAACCGGCGGCAGAGCTCGATGCCGGAAACCGCTGGTATCATCCAGTCGAGCACCAGAAGATCGGGCACATTCTCCTGCAAACGGATCTCGGCTTCGTCGCCGCGTGTCACCACCTCGACCTGGTAGCCTTCGGATTCGAGGTTGTAGCGGAGCAGCACACCCAACGGCTCCTCGTCCTCCACCACCATTATGCGTGGTGCGATCATCGGTTGGGCACCCCCATCACGTCACCGGTGCGGATATTGTCGTTTCGTCCTGCTTCGGACGATTGACCGGCAATTGCTCGCCTGTCAGCACGTAATACGCATTTTCGGCGATGTTGGTGACATGATCGCCAATCCGCTCCAGATTCTTGGCGCAGAACAGCAGGTGCGTGCAAGCGGTGATGTTGCGGGGATCTTCCATCATGTAGGTCAACAGCTCGCGGAACACGGACGTGTATTTGACGTCGATGCGCTCGTCGGCGGCGCGTAGCTTGGCCAACGCGGCCGCATCGCCTGCGGCATATTCCTCGATGACGCCCTGCACCTGGATGAGCACCAGCTGCGCCATCGCATCGATGGAATGCGACAGGTCGCGCGGCGTGACGCTGAGGCCGACCGCACTCACACGCTTGGCGATATTCTTGGCAAGGTCGCCGATGCGTTCAAGGTCGCCGGCCATGCGGATCGCTCCGATCACATGGCGAAGATCGTGGGCCATCGGCTGGCGTTTGGCGATCAGGGTGATGGCGCGGTCGTCCAGTTCGCGTTGACGCGCATCCATGATGGCGTCGTCGGAAACGACGCGTTGCGCCAGCACGTTGTCGGAATTCAACAGCGCCTTGGTCGCCCCGCCGACCATCGAACCGGCGAGGTCGGCCATGTCGCGGATCAGCTTGCTGATCTGCCCGAGATCCTCGTCGAAAGAAGCGACTGTGTGTTCGCCCATGGTCCTGTCCCCATATGCATGATTGAAACGGCTCAGCCGAAGCGGCCGGTGATGTAATCCTGCGTGCGCTTCTCGCGGGGCGACGTGAAGATCTTCTCGGTCCGGTCGAACTCGACCAGTTCGCCCAGATACATAAAGGCGGTCTGGCGCGACACGCGCGCCGCCTGCTGCATGTTGTGGGTGACGATGACGATCGTGTAGTCGGCTTGCAATTCGTCGATCAGTTCCTCGATCTTGGCCGTCGACAACGGGTCGAGGGCCGAAGCCGGTTCGTCGAGCAGAATGACTTCCGGCTTCACGGCCACGGTGCGGGCGATGCAGAGCCGCTGCTGCTGGCCGCCGGAAAGGCTCAAGCCGCTGGCGTTGAGCTTGTCCTTGACCTCGCTCCACAGCGCGGCGCGCTTCAACGCCTGTTCGACGCGGCCGTCCATCTCGGACTTGCCGAGATTCTCGTAGAGCCTGACGCCGAAGGCGATGTTCTCGTAGATCGACATCGGGAACGGCGTCGGCTTCTGGAACACCATGCCGATCTTGGTCCGCAGCAGATTGAGATCCTGCGATCGGTCGAGAATGTTCTTGCCGTCGAGCAGCACCTGGCCCTCGGCGGCCTGTTTCGGGTAGAGCTCATAGATGCGATTGAACACACGCAGCAGCGTCGATTTCCCGCAGCCCGAAGGCCCAATGAAGGCCGTGACGCTGCGCTCGGGCAGCGACAGGCTGATGTCCTTCAGCGCCTTGCTCTGACCGTAGTAGAAGTTGAGGTTCTTGACCTCGATCTTCGTCTTCTCGGCGACCGTTTCGGTCATCGTCATGTCTGGGGACAACATCTGTGTCATCTGTCCTCTCTGCGTCCGGTAAGGCTGCGGGCGAGGATGCTCAAGCCAAGAACCGTCAGGGTGATTATGAGTGCGCCGGTCCACGCCAGTTGCTGCCATTCCTCGTAAGGGCTGAGAGCGAACTGGAAAATGGTCACCGGCAGGCTGGCCATCGGCGCGTTGACATTGCTGCTCCAGAACTGGTTGTTGAGTGCGGTGAAGAGCAGCGGCGCCGTCTCGCCGGAAATGCGTGCTATCGCCAGCAATATACCGGTGACGATGCCGGACAACGCAGCGCGATAGGCGACCGAACGGATCACCACCCAGCGCGGCGCGCCGATCGCGGCACCGGCCTCACGCAACGCGTTCGGCACCAGGTTGAGCATGTCTTCAGTGGTGCGCACGACCACCGGAATGACCAGGATGGCAAGCGCAACGGCACCGGCAATGGCCGAGAAATGCCCCATTGGCCGCACCATCAACTCATAGACGAACAAGCCGATGATGATCGAGGGCGCCGACAACAGGATGTCGTTGATGAAGCGGACGACAGTGGTGATGCGCGAAAAGCGTCCATACTCGGCCATGTAGGTTCCCGCCAGCACGCCGATCGGCGTGCCGACGACAACGGCGATGATCGTCATCAGCAGGCTGCCGGCGATGGCATTGAGCAGGCCGCCGGCTTCGCCCGGTGGTGGCGTCATCTCGGTGAAGACCGCAAGCGAAAGCCCGGCTGTGCCCTTATAGACCAGGGCGCCGAGGATGAGCGCCAGCCAGGCAAGGCCGATGCCGGCGGCGATGACGCAAAGCGCCATCATCACCGAGTTCCTGGCTTTGCGGCGGCTGTGGAGCGATGCGGATGTCGACATCGGTCAGGCTCCCGTACGGGCGTCGATCCGCATCAGCATATAGCGAGCGGCGGCAAGGATCAGGAAGGTGATGACGAACAGGATCAGGCCGAGCGAAACCAGCGAGGAGGTGTAGAGGTCGCCGTCGGCTTCGGTGAATTCATTGGCGATGGTGGCCGAGATGGTCGTGCCCGGCGCGAACAGGGAGGCGCTGATGCGGTGCGCGTTGCCGATGACGAAGGTCACCGCCATGGTCTCGCCGAGCGCCCGGCCGAGGCCAAGCATGACGCCGCCCATGATGCCGATGCGGGTATAGGGAATGACCACGCGCCGGGTCACTTCCCAGGTCGTGCAACCGATGCCATAGGCCGATTCCTTCAGCACCGCCGGCACCGTATCGAAGACGTCCTTGGTGATCGAAGTGATGAAGGGCAACACCATGATGGCGAGGATCAGCGCCGAGGTCAGAAGGCCGATGCCGTAGGGAGGGCCGGCGAAAAGGCTGGATAGCCCCGGCACGCCGTGGAAGATATTGATGATGAAGGGCTGTATCGTCGTCTGCAGGAACGGCGCGAACACGAACAGGCCCCAGATGCCGTAGATGATCGAGGGAATGCCGGCCAACAGCTCGACCGCTATGCCGATCGGGCGCCTGAGCGGGCGCGGGCAGAGCTCGGTGAGAAAAATTGCAATGCCGATGCCGATCGGAACCGCGATCAGGATGGCTATGGCCGCTGTGACCAGCGTGCCGTAGATAGGCGCGAGTGCGCCAAATTTTTCCGTGACCGGATTCCAGCTCTCAGTCGTCAGGAAAGAAAAACCGAAGGCCGACAGCGCCTGCCATGAGCCGGCAAACAGCGAGATCGCGACACCGCCGAGGATGACCAGCACAAGAATTGCGGAAGCGCGGGTGAGTCCGCGGAATATGGCATCTGTGAGCGCGAAGCGCCGCACCGTAGCTTCCCTGGCTCGGGCTGCTGCGGATGATGGCATGGCATCGGAAGCGATGGTCATGGAGTCCTCGCGATTAAAGGCAACAGGAAGGGCGCCGTCGACGCCCTCCCTGGAGGAGATTACATAGCCGAGTAGAGCGGCTTGCCGTCGCTGCCGACGACTTCCTTGGCCCACATGGCCTTGACGCTCTCGACCACCTTGTCGGGCATCGGAACGTAATCCAGCTCGCCGGCCATCTCGTCGCCCTTGTCATATGCCCAGGCGAAGAATTTGAGCGCTTCGCCGGTGGCAGCGGCATCGTCCGGCTTCTTGTACAGGAGGATCCACGTCGCCGCAGTCATCGGCCAGGACTCCGCGCCCGGCTCGTTGGCGAGGATCACGCCATAGCCCGGCTGCGAGCTCCAGTCGGCATTGGCCGCTGCCGCCGAGAACGCTGCCGCGGTCGGCTCGACCTTCTTGCCGTCCTTGTTGATCATGTCGGTGTGGGTGAGCTTGTTCTGCTTGGCATAGGCGTACTCGACATAGCCAATCGCACCGCCGGTCTGGGAGACGTTGTTGGCAACGCCCTCATTGCCCTTGGCGCCGATGCCGACGGGCCATTCCACGGCCTTGTCGACGCCGACCTTTTCTTTCCACTCCGCGCTGACGTCGCCGAGGTAATAGGTGAAGTTGAACGTCGTGCCCGAACCATCGGAACGGTGAACGACCGCGATCGCCTGCGAAGGCAGCTTGACGTCTGGATTGAGCTTCTTGATCGCTTCGTCATCCCAGCTCGTGATCTTGCCGAGGAAGATGTCGGCCAGCGTCGCGCCGTCGAGAACCAACTCGCCCGGCTTGATGCCTTCGAGGTTGACGACGGGAACGATGCCGCCCATCACCATCGGGAACTGAGCCAGTCCGGACGATTCAAGCTCGTCGCCTTTCAGCGGCGCATCCGAAGCGCCGAAGGTAACGGTCTTGGCCTTGATCTGCTTGATGCCGCCGCCGGAACCGATCGACTGGTAGTTAAGGCCAACGCCGGTATCTTTCTTGTAGGTGTCGGCCCACTTCGCGTAGATCGGGTAGGGGAAGGTGGCACCGGCGCCGGAGATGTCCGCGGCGAGCGCGGCGGACAGGGTGAGGGTGGTCGTCGCCGCAGCCATTGCAATAGCAACGGCCGCCGAGCGGATGAAATGTCTCATGTGGCCTGCTCCTGTTCGGAATATGGTCTCTCGGCGCCATTCCTCCGGCGCCCGCTGAGGCCAATAGCCCCCGATTATTACAGTCTCATGACAGTTTCATGTCGCTCCGGTAACGTCGTCCAGCCGGGTTAACATGGAGCGGCCGCGGGCTTTGTCGGACTGGGCCGCGGTTTGCCGCTGGAATCAGCAGCTTGCGTGAATTCCGGCCGGCTTTATCCGCTCGACGATCGCAGCCACCTACCTTGAGAAGAAAAAAGCCGGACGGGAGCGCGTTGCATGCAGCCAGAACGTGTCATGGCCGCGCCATCGCCGAAACAGGTCCGTTGGGGTAAATCTGACCCTGTTTCTTGCCGGCGGTCGCTGCTCCCGCCCGTAACTGGAGGAGCGGAACTTCGAATGTCGCATTGTCGCGACTGAGCGCGGCATTTGCTATGGTGCGATCGCACCATGGCCTTACGCTGGAAGCCTTGACGACTCGCAAGATTTAACTCGCGCTGGACCTCCATCCGCGCCCGACCCGCCGCTCGATCTTCTACCTCACCGTACCTACGCCCTCTGCACTATTCCGACGGTTGTCGGTTAGGCTAAAGCAGCGTTATAAGCTTGCAGGGGTATTGCCGATGTTTCGACGGATTCTGCCTGTCTTCCTGTGCCTGGCGCTGCCTCTGGGAAGCGGCTGCGCGCGCAGCTATGACGGCACCGTGATCATTCCCAAGCCGCTCGATGTTCGCCGTTTCTGGGACCGGCCTTCGCCGCAGGCGCAAGCCGACCAGTCGCAGTTGGAGACCGACGTCTTTCCAGTGGCGCCGCAAACGCCGAAAAGGCCGTCGGTGCGCAGGAGCGCAGCTTCGGTTGCAGCGCCACGGAGGAGGGTTGCCAACAACCCGCCCATGCTGTCATCGGAGCCGGCGAAGCCGCTCACCTGCAGGAACGTCAGCGAGCCCGGCAAACGGGCCCGCATGGTCTGCGAATAACCGGCCGACATCGGTCACGCCGTCCGGCCAGCCTTCTCGGAACATCGCCCGCCTTAGTCCCCTTCGGGAAAAAAGCCGGCCCGACCACTCTCGCCGGACGTGCGCCGACCGCTCTCGCGATCGACCGATGCTGGGCAGTCGTTGCATCTCGGCAACGGCGCATCGGCTCCGCACTGCTTCAATCAGGCATTATCGGCCGGCCTGCGCTGAAACCCCGGCCTGCGCTGAAACCTTTGTCCCGACTTCGGCGTTGAGCCGCCAAAGGAGACCGCAAATGTCGATCCACTTCACTGTCGCGGACCTGACTAGGAATCTGTTCCATTCACTTGGGTTGGACCATGAACGCGCACCGAGACCACTCGACCACGAGCAGAAGCTTTTGCTGGAGTGCTATCTCGCCGGTCAGATTCCGGAATCGGCCTGGAGCGACTATGTCTTCGAGATGCCGGAACTGGCGCGACATGTCGAGGCCAGACGAAGCCGCCACTAAAGCGCATCGCGTTCGACCGAGCCTCATGCGACGCGCTTAGGTTCTTGTCTTATGCATATCGTTCTCGCAAAACCGATGCACACTTTTGCGCGACATACATTGGATCCCGAAAAGTGGAATCCGGTTGTCGGACAAGATCAAGGCGAAGCCTGCACTCGCGTTGCAGGCTGTTTTTGTTTGGGCGAGTTGAATTGCAGAGTGAACACCTTGCCCGGGATGGTTTCAGCCAGCGCCGGTGAAAGGCTCAACGGCAGGCATTGGTCCACGGCGGCGACCGCCGCATTGACAAAAGCCTGCCGTGCCTTGCCGTCACCGGCCACGCGGATGGCGGTCGGCTTGGGCCGGCCGATCAGCGGGCCATCGCGCTTGAAACTGAAGCTCAGGGTGACGGTGGAATTCCCGGCATTCGCCGGCGGGGTCCAGCACGCCTGGATGGCAGCCCCGACATCGGGCATGGTGTTGAGCGTCGCTGCATTCGATTGACCGGCTGCACCCGCCAGCATGGCGCCTGCAATCACCACCATTCCAGCAATGCTTTTCATGACAGGGCCTCTGTCCTTGAACCGCCCTCGAGGACGGGACTACCTCGATGGTAGGGCCGACATCGGCGATGACAAGATGGGGCGATGACAAGATGGGGAATGACAAGATGGCGGCAACGCGCTTCATCAGCCGTGCAGGCGTCGTGAAGCGACGACAGCCGCCTGCAACAAGCAAAAGGCCGGCGAGCCGCCGACCTTTGCTTTCCATCCGCGCCAGTACATCCGTGGTCGCGGGCTGGAGGTAAATACCAGTAGAAAGGGTTTCGGTTAACGAAACCTTAAGCTCCCCACATCGTGCAAACAGGGGAGAGCAAAAAAGAATTACGCCAGATCATTGCCGGCTCCCGCAGAACGTGCGGACGATCGCCGGCCCGCGCGTGCCTCAGGCGTTGGCCTGCGACCGCACATAGGCGATATAGCCGCGCACATCCCCGGCCGGCTCGGCATAGGCTTTGCCGAGCTTCTTCTCGATCGCCGCCATATAGTCTTTTGCCCATTCGGGTAGCGCGTAGTCGATGACGGCGAGGAATTCGAGCGTCGCCGCCAGGCGGATGTCGGCGATTGACGGGTTCTTGCCGCCGATGAACGGCTTGCCGTTCCTGAAGAAGCTGTGAAAGACCTCCAGCGGCTCGGCTATCGCTTCCATAGCGGCCTTTTGGGCTTCCGATTTCCTGTCGGCATGAGCGTCACTGTGGCCGACCTCGCCGGCATATTGCGGGAAGTTCAGTGCAGGATAGGTGGCGCGCGCCACATAGGGGTAGAGCGTCCCAATCAGGTAGAACATGGCACTGTCGATCATTGCCCGCTTGGCCGGCGCCTTGGGATATAGTTTCTCCAGCCCGTGCTTGTTGGCGAGGTACTGCATGATGGCGCAGCTTTCCCACAACACACCTCTCGGCAGGCCCTTGTCCTCGATCATCGGCGTCAGATGGGCCGGATTTCGCGCAATATATTCGGGCGAGCGCGTATGGCCCCATACGTCGGTCTCGGAATGGTCGAGCCCTGCGGCGCGTGCAAACACCCGAACGCTCATATTATTGACGCTCGGCTTCAGCATGCTGAGCGTGAGCGCCGGTTTTTTCGCCGATTTCGTCTTAGCCTTCGCGGGCTTTTTGGCGGAGACCTTCGTCGCCGGCTTCGCCGCTTTGGCCGCTGATTTGGCGGCAGCTTTGGCCGCCGGCTTCGCTCCTGGCTTGGCTGTCATCGGTGCCGAAGTCTTGGCCGTGGGTTTTTTCGCACTCTTCGTTGCTGTCTTTGCCATTATGTCCTCCCTTTGTTTGGCGTGTCCTCAGTATGGATTTTTCGGTGCGCGATCCTCCGACAAGGTTGCGCGCGAGCGCTCGACAAGCGCCTGGATCGCATCGGCAAGGTGCACTTCGGCGATTGCGTAGTCGCCGCGCGCGACGCGGATCTTGTGCGCCTGCATCAGCACGTCGGCATGGGTGAAGCCCGCCGGCGGCTCGAAACGGTAGGAGGCGAGCTCGATCAGAAGGCCGAGCGGATCCTCGAAATAGATCGAGTCCATGAAACCGCGATCCTTGACGCCGCTGTGCTTGATTTCACGCTCGTTGAGCCGGGCGACCGCCTGCAAAAAGGTGACGCGCGACACCGCGAAAGCGATGTGATGGACGCAGCCCGTATCGGTCGGCGTGCGCCGCTTGACCGGCGCGCGGCTCTCGTCGGTGAAGACGGTGATCAGCCGGCCGTCGCCCGGATCGAAATAGAGATGGCTTTCGCTGGCTTTGTCGAGGTTGGGCTGCTCGAAGATGAAAGGCATGCCAAGCACGCCCTCCCAGAAGTCGATCGAGGTCTGGCGCCCGGCGCCGACCAGCGTGAGATGATGGACGCCTTGCGATTGCAGTTTTTGCATCTGACTCCTCCCGCCCGCGCCGTCTTGCCGGCGAACGGAAGTTCGGATGCCCAGTCGCGCTTGGATCAGCGCCCGGCATATGACCGCGCCCGGCTTCGCTCGCCTGCGCTCCGCATTCCGCATCCTGCAGGAGTGCGGCCGGAGCTTTGATGAACGGATGCTAATTCAATCCGAGGCGTTGCGCCAGAAGCGCTGAGTTTCAAGAACTCCACGCAGGCACCAAGAGCGCGGACGCCTTCGCCGAGCTTGCCGAAACGAACCGTCGCCGGCGGCTGTAATGGTGCGGCAGCCCGCAGGTCGCCGGGTTTCCCGAGCGGCCGGTTTGGCGACAGCAGGTCAAAGGGGCCTCGTTGACGCATGCCGTGCCTGGTTCGGATTACGGGCCTCCGCGGCCCTTAGATGAAAATTACATATTCTTCATCGGCACGTCGGGATCGACATGTCCCCCATCGGCAGTGATCTTCAGCCTTGAGAGGTAGTGCTCCCATCCCCTTCGGTGACTGTCACGCTCCTTTGCGTTCGGTAGCCCGCTGTGCGTGAAGCGGATCAGTGTCCCCGCATCTCTCGCGATCAGGTCGATCTCGACATGGCTGGAGCCGGGCGGCACGGTCTCGTTCTCTTCCCAGCCAAAACTGTAGGCAAGACGGTGGACCGGGATCACCTCGGTGAACTCACCGCGCGCCATATGGCGACCACCGACATTGACGAGGAAAAGACCGCCCGGCGATGCATCCAAATTCGCTTCGGTCCCGATCCATCGCACGATCTGGTCCGGATCCGTCAAAAGCGCGAACACGGTCGCTTGTGGCGCGGCGACCTCAATTTCTGTGTAAACCGATTCCGCCATCGCTCACTCCAGGTCACATCCGCATCGAATGCCGCGCATGATTGAAGCGAATGTGGGGAGTTGCAAGAAGATGTTTGAGGCGTAAGCATAAGCCGGTGCCGAGTGACCTTCTCCGATGCTTCTCGCAAACTCGCTTTCATTCCTTCTGGACGACGCCGCGCATATTGGCGACGGTGGGCGACTTCTATTGCAGCTCTCAACGCATTTGATGGAAGACGGCCTGCCGATCATCGCCGGCGCGCTGGCGCAAGATGCTCCCGACCCGATCATTTCACGCCGCATCTGGCTCTGGCGAGCGCCTGGGGGTGAAGTGGTCGAGGCTTTGGGGATAGGCGCCGACCGCCAGAATGCCGATCCCCGGCTCGTGCTGCGGGACTGGCTTGGCACGACGCGGGCGATCGTGTTCGACGAGCGAGCGGGCGGTGTCGCACCGACTTTGGTGTGGGCGTTCGATCATACTCCGGATGAGGTGCAGTCAGAGCTGCTGCGGCAAATCTCCCGGTTTGCTGCGGCTCCGATGACCGCGCTCGCGGAACGGTCCGCGAAACGCGCATTGCTCGAAGCATATTTGGGAAAGCGCAGTGCAGCACATGTGCTCAACGGTCATTCTCGTCGAGTAAAGGGAGAGACGATACGGGCTGCGCTTCTGTGCGCGGACCTTCGAGGTTTCACCGATCTATCCGAGGTTCATGATGCAGACGAGATCGTATTGGTACTTGATGCCTGGTTCGATTGCGTCGCCGGCGCGGTGCACGCATTTGGTGGTGAGGTTCTCAAGTTTATAGGTGATGGCGTCCTCGCGATTTTCCCGATTGGCGAGCGTGATGCAAATGCCGCATGTGACGCTGCGGTACGCGCCGTGAAGGCCACGCGCGCAGGGATAGATCATCTCAACCAAACTCGGCGCCGCAATGGCGGCCCTGAGCTCGGATATGGCATTGGCCTGCATGTCGGCGAGATACTCTGGGGGAATATCGGCACTGCCGGCAGGTTGGACTTCACCGCGATCGGCAAGGCTGTAAATCTTGTCAGCCGCATCGAAGGGCTGTGCAAGCCGTTGGGACGGACGGTGCTCGCGTCGACAGTGTTCGAGGCAGAAACCACCGAGGCGATGATCACCATGGGCAGTCATCCGCTCGGAGGAATAGCAGGCGCGCAAACACTTTTCGGCTTGCCGGAATAGATCGAATGGTTGAGCGCGCCGTGGATGTGTCGTTCGCAGCATATCTTGGTATCGTGCGAAGCCATGACTGAGAGAAATTCGAACGGCAAAGAAGCTACGCTACTGCAACTGGAGTATCGCGCGATTAGAGCCCAGCCATGCGTCGCGCGCAGCTTCGCTGGCCGGTGCTAAGGGCCGAGTATTCCCGGCATCCACCCTTCGAGGGAGAGGCGCCTTCGCCGAGCTCGCCAAAACGATCCGCCGCCGGCAGCTGTAGCTCAGGTCGGCTCCACGCAGTGCCGACCAGCGTGATGGACGCCTTGCGATTGTAGTTTCTGTATCTGGCCCCCCCGCGCGGCATCGACTGCCCTGTTCAGCGCGACGTTCTGCGCGGCGCTAAAGCGGTGCCTCAAGACCCATGATGCAATGCTAATGCAATCGGCTCCGCTGTGCCCAGAAGCGGCAATCAGCCAAACCCGCCGCGACCCAAGGCGATGGATCGGATTGATGGTTTGCCGAGAGCTTGGAGAGACTTGGTACGCCCAAGGGGAATCGAACCCCTGTTCCCGCCGTGAGAGGGCGGTGTCCTGACCGCTAGACGATGGGCGCGTTCAAGAACCGGCGATATAGGCTGACGGCTGGGAAAAAGCAACTAGGCTTAGGGCTGCCTGTCGCACCGGCGAAATATTCGCCGCAAGCCTAGCGTTTTGGCTCGATCAGGTCCCAGAGATTTCCATAGAGATCGGCGAAAACCGCCACCGTGCCATAGCCCTCATGGCGGGGCGCCTCACGGAATTCGACGCCCTTTTCGAGCATCAGCGCATGCTCACGGGCAAAATCGTCGGTTTCGAGGAACAAAAAGACCCGCCCGCCGGTCTGGTTGCCGATCGCGTCCCTTTGCGCATCGCCGGATGCTTCGGCCAGCAGCAGCCGCGCGCCCTGCCCTTTGCCCGGCGTGATGGTGACCCAGCGTTTGCCGCCGCCGAGATCGACATCTTCGGTGAGGACAAAGCCCAGCCGGTCGACGTACCACGAGATCGCTTCGTCATAGTTTCTGACGATAAGCGCGACCGTGGCAATGCTGCGGTGTTCGGCAAAACCGGTCATTTGTTCCTGATCGAAAAACGGCCGACGATGCGGCGCTCGGCAATATCATAGACGAAGATGGCGCGGCTGCCGTCCGCCAACTCGGCATCGATCGAGAGACGGTTGCCGGAGAGCGATTGGCTGATCACTCTGGCGCCGACCGGCAGCACGATGTCGCCGTTGATTGGCTCGCCGATCGGCACCTGGATATCACTGGTTAACGGCGGGACGGCAGGCGGTGCATTGCGGGCTTTGTAGACAAGCGCCCCGATCACCACCATAAGGGCAAGAAACAGCAGGCCGAGATTGATGGCGACGAAGCGGACGAGCTTCCTCCGCACCTTTTCGACCTCGGGGTCGAGCGGCTTTTCCTCGTCTTCGTCGGCAGCAGCCATGGCAAACATTCCGGAACGATTTTCGATGAGCGCTCATAACGAAGAGGTTCCCATATTGATAGAGGATGGATTGATAGGGGATGGATTGATGGAGGGCGGATCGCCAAATAGTGGACCGATTGTGCTGGAGGCGGGCGCCGATGCGGCCGGCCAGCGGCTCGACCAATGGCTGGCGGCCAAGCTCGGCCCCGACATGTCGCGCAGCCGGGTGCAGATGCTGATAAAGCAGGGCGCGGTCAGGATCGGCGGCAGGCCAGCCAGCGAAACGAAGCGCAAGATGGCACAAGGTGACAGCGTGTCGGTCGACATGCCGGAGCCGGAACCGGCGGAGCCGCTAGGCGAAGATATTGCGCTGGATGTCCTCTACGAGGACAGGGAGCTGATCGTCATCAACAAGCCGGCCGGGCTGGTCGTGCATCCTGGCGCCGGCAACTGGACCGGTACGCTGGTCAACGCCCTGATCCATCATTGCGGCGACAGCCTGTCGGGCATCGGCGGGGTGAGACGGCCGGGCATCGTCCATCGCCTCGACAAGGACACCAGTGGCGTCATGGTCGTTGCCAAGACCGATCGCGCCCACAAGGCGTTGTCGGAGGCCTTCGCCGACCACGGCCTGACCGGCGATCTCGAGCGCGCTTATCTGGCGTTGGTCTGGGGCATACCGGCAAGGCCCACCGGGACGGTCGACGCGGCGCTCGGCCGAGCCGCCGACCGGATACGCCGTGCGGTAGTGCCGCAGGGCCGCGACGATGCCCGCCACGCCGTCACGCGTTTCACCGTGGTCGAGCGCTTTGGCGAACAGCAGCAGGAATTCGCCATGGCGAGCCTGGTCGAATGCCGGCTGGAAACCGGCCGCACCCACCAGATACGCGTCCACATGGCCCATATCGGCCACCCGGTGATCGGCGATCCCGAATACGGCCAGGCTTTCCGGACCAAGGCCAATCGGTTGCCCGAGCCGCTAAGGAGCAAGGTAAAGGCGTTTCCGCGACAAGCTTTGCACGCCCGCCTCCTTGCATTTCGGCATCCGGATACCCATCTAACGATGAGGTTCGAAGCACCGATACCGTGGGACATGGAGGAACTCGTCGACGGCTTCCGCAAGCTCTGAACCAACCACCTGAAAACCTGACCGGCCTTGTTCACTTCACCGTGACACACTGTTTCGTGTTGAACAAATGCCTGTCTTTCTGGTTTTGTTCCTATATATGTCGGTTGGCGCGAATGTGCCTTTGGCGTTCGCGCCACATGCCCGCCGCGTTTCGGGGGCATCACTCCAATAGAGAGGGGGCGCTATCATGGCCCAGTCATTACCCAGTATCGTTTCCGGCGAAGGCGGCCTCAGCCGCTACCTGGAAGAAATCCGCCGCTTTCCGATGCTTCAGCCGCAGGAAGAGTACATGCTCGCCAAGCGCTACGCCGAGCATGAGGACACCACGGCTGCGCACAAGCTCGTCACCAGCCACCTTCGGCTCGTCGCCAAGATCGCCATGGGCTATCGCGGCTACGGCCTGCCGATCGGCGAGGTGATCTCGGAAGGCAATGTCGGCCTGATGCAGGCCGTCAAGAAATTCGAACCGGAGCGCGGCTTCCGTCTCGCCACCTATGCGATGTGGTGGATCAAGGCCTCGATCCAGGAATACATCCTGCGCTCGTGGAGCCTGGTCAAGATGGGCACCACCGCCAACCAGAAGCGCCTGTTCTTCAACCTGCGTAAGGTGAAGGGCAAGATCCAGGCGCTCGACGAAGGCGATTTGAAACCCGACCAGATCACCGAGATTGCCACCCGGCTGAATGTCTCGGAAGCGGAAGTCGTGTCGATGAACCGCCGTCTGTCGGGCGACGCCTCGCTCAATGCGCCCATCCGGGCCAGCGAAGGCGAAGCCGGCGAATGGCAGGACTGGCTAGTCGACGACCACGAAAGCCAGGAAGAGATGCTAATCGAGCAGGACGAGCTGGAAAACCGGCGCGGCATGCTGTCCGGCGCTCTTGCCGTGCTCAACGACCGCGAACGCCGCATCTTCGAGGCGCGCCGCCTCGCCGATGAGCCGTTGACCCTGGAAGAGCTGTCGGCCGAGTTCGATATCAGCCGCGAGCGCGTACGTCAGATCGAGGTGCGCGCCTTCGAGAAGGTGCAGGACGCGGTCAAGGCCGCGGCCAAGCGCCAGACGCAGGCGCTGCGCACCATCGAGGCGCAGCCGGCGGCGTAAGGCCTTCCGGTAGAAACAAATAACGGCGGCGTCAGGTAACTGGCGCCGCCGTTTTTTTCTAAAGCGCGTCGCGTTCGACCGGCCTCATGCGACGCGCTTTAGATTCTTGCTTTTATGCATGTCGTTATCGCAAAACCGCTGCACAGTTTTGCGCGACATGCATTAGCCGGGTTGCCGGTTCCGCGGTGCCTTCGCGGATGTCCGATCCGCCCCCATAACTGCTCGATAGCCTTGCCATAGCATCCGCAGACGATCTCATTGATAGCGGCATTACCGCAATTTTCCCCAAGCCCTGAAAACCGTAACGTTGCAAGCTGTGGCGGCAATGTTCCGGCGCCGACCGCGGCATTCCACAACCCGGCGCTCGCGGCAGGCGGCGCGAAAGCTAGCCGGCGGGGCTGCGCCGGGCAGTTGAGTTCGTCTATTGGAAACGAAAGGCAGTGTGACGATGACGACTTCTGCGTTTCTGACCGCTCTCGGATCCGAGGGTCCGCCAGCCGATCGGGCGAAAGACATGGCCCTGTATGGATGGCTAGTTGGAAGCTGGGAAATGGACTCGGTCCACTACCTCGACGACGGCACAATCCAGAAATGGGATGGCGAATGCCATTTTGGCTGGGTGCTCGAAGGCCGCACGATTCAGGACGTTTGGATCAGGCCCAAGCGGCCTGCGCCGTCGACGATGTATGGCACGACCTTGCGCATCTTCGACCCTGGGATCGATGGCTGGCATATCATATGGAACGACCCGCTCAACCGGGATCACTCGCGTCAGATCGGCCGGGCCGAGGGTAAGGACATTGTCCAGCTCGGCAATGACTCGCGCGGTCTGCAAACTCGATGGTGTTTCACTGAGATCACTGCCAACAGCTTCCATTGGATCGGCGAGGAAAGATCTTCCGAGAGCGACCCTTGGCAAATCACCTATGAACATTTAGCCCGCCGAACAAAGCCCTGACGCTGAACTAAACACTTAGCTGGGGTCTGCGCCGCTCCTCGTCCGGCTGCCCCCACATTCTCCCGTATGGTGGCCGGCCACACATCGCAAAAATCGAATCAAGATCAATAACTTGGATGACCTTGAACGATGAGCGGGCGCCGAGTTTGAATGGCACTGTAGTGCCAGCGACCCATCTCCTCACAGGCAATCCAGCGGAAATTTCAAATACCGCCGCCCGTTGGATTCCGGTTCCGGCAGGCGTCCGCCGTTCATGTTGACCTGCAGCGCGTGCAGGATCAGCCGCGGCATCGGCAACGTCCTGTCGCGGGCCTCGCGGAGCGCGACGAAGTCGGCTTCCGTCTTGCAGCCGGCAATGTGGATGTTGCCGGCTTTCTGCTCCGCGACCGTGCTTTCCCAGCGCGCTTCGCGGCCGCCCGGCTCGTAGTCGTGACCGACGAACAGACGGGTCTCGTCCGGCAGCGCCAGGATGTCCTCGATCGAACGCCACAGCCGCTCGGCACTGCCGCCGGGAAAGTCCGTCCTCGCGGTGCCGCTGTCCGGCATGAACAGCGTGTCGTGGATAAAGGCGGCGTCGCCGATGACGTAAGTTATCGAGGCCAGTGTGTGGCCCGGCGAAAACAGCACTCTTGCCGGAAGGCCGCCGACCGAAAAAGTCGCGCCGTCGGCGAACAGCCTGTCCCATTGCGAACCGTCGGCGGGAAACTCCGGCCAGTTGTAGATCACCTTCCACAATCTCTGGACGTCGATGACCTTTTCGCCGATTGCCCTCGGCGCTCCGGTTCTCCCCCTTAGATAATGGGCGGCGGAGAAATGATCGGCATGCGGATGCGTGTCGAGGATCCACTCGACCTCCAGCCTGCTTTCCCTGACGAAATCGAGCAGGGTGTCGGCGTTTTTCGTTGCGTTGCACCGGACCTTTCATCGAAGTCGAGCACCGGATCGATGATGGCGCATTTGCGGGTCGCCATGTCGGCGACCACATACTGTACGGACCCGCTCGGCTTGTCATAGAAGCCGGTGACCTGCGACCTGGCCGATAATGCGTCCAATCCCAGCCTCCTTCGTGCCTCACCATGGAAGGAACGATTTTCTCTGCCACGGCAAATTAAAGGCATGGTTGTCCGTCAACCAGGCATCGTCAAGCACCCCATGCTCACACGGCCAGGAAACCCAAAGATTCTCCGTGCCGCCTCTCCTGCTCAGGCGGAAGGCTGCTTGGTCTTCCTGAGATATGGCAGGATCGTCTCATAGGCGCCGAAGCGCTTGATGGCATCCTCATTGGAGACGGCAGCGGTGATGATGACGTCCTCGCCCTGCTTCCAGTTCGCCGGCGTCGCCACCTGGTGCTTGGCGGTCAGCTGCATGGAATCGATGGCGCGCAGGATTTCGTCGAAGTTGCGGCCGGTCGTCATTGGATAGGTGAGAACCAGCTTGATCTTCTTGTCGGGCCCGATGACGTAGACCGAACGCACCGTGGCATTGTCGGCCGGCGTGCGGCCTTCCGAGCTCTCGCCGGCACCCGCCGGCAGCATCTCGTAAAGCTTGGCGACCTTGAGGTCCTTGTCGCCGATCAGCGGGTAGTTCACCGAATGGCCCGTCGCGGTCTTGATGTCGTTCTGCCACTTTGCATGGCTTTCGACGGGATCGACCGAGATGCCGATGATCTTGACGTTACGCTTCCTGAACTCGCCTTCGAGCCCGGCCATCGTGCCGAGTTCGGTCGTGCAAACCGGCGTAAAGTTCTTCGGATGGCTGAACAATACCGCCCAGCCGTCGCCGATCCATTCATGGAAGCTGATCGGTCCTTGCGTGGTCTCAGCGGTGAAGTCCGGTGCGATGTCGTTGATACGAAGGCTCATGGCGTGTCCCTACCTGTTTGGCTTGCCCGCCGGCATTGAACGCCCCACCGGCGTTGCTTGCCTTTCTAACACTGCGGCGTCATCCTTCAAGTGGCTGTTGACGTTAGGATAGTGGCCGGCCTCAAAAAATCTTTTTCACTTAGGCGAGAAATACAGCAGCGATTTCCGCGCTGGCGAAAAAGCACCGGAGGGGTTGGTTAAACGCGCGGGCATTTCCGACGAGTGTTCGGCTCAGACGCTGCCCGTTCCGCCGTCAAATGGCGCCGCTCGATGAGGCGACGCCCTACGCTTTGCTCACTGCCAGCGTCGTCGCCAGGTCTTCCATGCGCTGGGCCAGCGCGCCGAGCGCCCCGGTCAGCACGGAATCGTTCTTGTCGGCCTTGGTCAGTGCTTCGTCGCGCGTCTTGCGCAGCGTCAGCACTTCGCTTTCCATGCCCTTGACCCGCTTTTGCAGTTCCGAAAGCTCGTCCATGACCATGATGCCGGCCATCACGGTCAGCCGCTGATCGCCGATCTCGCCAAAAGAATCCTTCAGATGCGAGACATAGCGGTCGAAGCGCTCGGCAAGATCGATCAGATGCTCTTCCTGGCCCTCGTCGCAGGCCATCCGATACTGCTTGCCGTCGATGGAAACCGTGACTTGTGCCATTGGCCTACCTATCCAGCACCGCGCGGATGGTTTCCATAGCTGTCACCAGCCTTCGCGATACTTCCTTGTTGGCATCTTCCAGCCGTTCGGCGCGGGCTTCGGAGTTGTCGAGTTCCTGCGCCAGCCGCGAGCGGTCGGCGTTCATCCGCTGCACTTCTGCCTCGGCTTCCGAATAGTCCCGCTCGTGCTCGAGCTTGGCCGCGACGGCGTTTTCCAGCCCTTCGATGGCCTTACCCAGCCTGGCAATGACTTCCTTGAGGGTCGTTTCCCCGGTCATGGCTTTCGTCCTGCGCCCTGCCCATCACCGAATCATTCACGTTCAGAACGCGTTATCCCTGAAACATTACGCGTCGTGTGAACCGCCCGTCAATAAAGCTATCGCGACTGTCCCCTGCTAACGCTAATGTAAGTGCTACATGGCCATCACAGGACCGGCAAAAGCACACCGATTTATTGACTCAAAGGCCGCGCCTGCTATGTGTCGCGCACCCTTTTCAAGGGCTCTCCCAAGGCCCAAACCCGATTTTGGAGGAAGCATGACCTCGCGCGAACAACATGACCGGATGGCCAATGCGATCCGTTTTCTCGCCATGGACGCCGTCGAGAAGGCAAATTCCGGCCACCCCGGACTGCCCATGGGCTGCGCCGACATCGCCACGGTGCTGTTCACCCGCTTTCTCAAATACGATCCGAAAAAGCCGCATTGGCCGGACCGCGACCGCTTTATCCTGTCGGCCGGTCACGGCTCGATGCTGCTTTACTCGCTGCTATATCTGACGGGCTACGAAGACATCACCATCGACCAGATCAAGCAGTTCCGCCAATTGGGGTCGAGGACAGCGGGCCACCCGGAATACGGCCACGCCGCCGGCATCGAGACGACGACAGGCCCACTCGGCCAGGGTCTTGCGAATTCGGTCGGCTTCGCGCTCGGCGAGCGCATCATGAATGCCGCTTTCGGCAACGATCTCGTCAACCACTACACCTATGTGCTGGCCGGTGACGGCTGCCTGATGGAAGGCGTATCCCAGGAAGCCATTGCGCTTGCCGGACATCTGAAGCTGAACAAGCTGATCGTCTTCTGGGACAACAACAACATCTCGATCGACGGCCCGGTGTCGCTCGCCGACAACACCGATCAGGTCGCCCGCTTCCAGGCGTCCGGCTGGAATGCCAGCCATATCGACGGCCAGGACCCGGAAGCGATCTCCTATGCCATCGAAGCGGCCCGCCACTCCGACAAGCCGACGATGATTGCGTGCAAGACGACGATCGGTTTTGGCGCACCGACCAAGGCCGGCACCAACAAGGCGCATGGCTCGCCGCTCGGCGCCGAGGAAATCGCCGGCGCCAGAAAATTCTTCGGCTGGGATTCGCCGCCCTTCGAGGTCCCGGCCGACATCCTCGACTCATGGCGTACCGCCGGGCGGACCGGCGTCAAGGCGGGCACCGACTGGGAAAGCCGCCTTGCCAAGGCCGACGCCAAATTGCGCGCAGAATTTGAACGTCGCATCGGTGGCACGCTGCCGGCCAACTTCGACGCCGTCATTGGCGATTACAAGAAGAAGCTCGCCGCCGACAAGCCGAAGGTCGCCACCCGTAAATCATCGGAAATGGCGCTGGAGGTCATCAACGGCGCCGTGCCGGAAACCATCGGCGGCTCGGCCGATTTGACCGGCTCCAACAACACCAAGACCAGCCAGACCAAGAACATCACCGCCGACGATTACGGCCAGCGCTACGTCCACTACGGCATTCGCGAGCACGGCATGGCGGCAGCGCTCAACGGGCTGACACTGCATGGCGGCATTATCGCCTATGGCGGCACTTTCATGTGCTTTTCCGATTATGCCCGTCCGGCGATGCGGCTTGCTTCGCTGATGGGCATCCGCTCGATATTCGTCATGACCCATGATTCCATCGGCCTTGGCGAAGACGGCCCGACCCATCAACCGGTCGAACATCTGGCAGCACTTCGCGCCATTCCGAACCACAACGTCTTCCGCCCGGCCGACGCGGTGGAAACCGCGGAATGCTGGCAGTTGGCCATAGAATCGGAAAAGACACCTTCGACATTGGCGCTGACCCGGCAGAACCTACCGACGGTACGCAACGACTTCGTTGCGGAAAACCTCTCCAGCCGCGGCGCCTATGAACTTGCCGCCGCCAGTGGCGAGGCGGCGGTGACGATCTTCGCTTCGGGCTCCGAGGTCGAGATCGCGCTGGCCGCCCGCGAGGCCTTGGAAAAGCACGGCCACGCGACCCGCGTCGTCTCGGTGCCGTGCTTCGAATTGTTCGACAAGCAGAGCGCCGACTATCGCAGCAGAACGATCGGCAATGCACCGCTCAAAATTGCCATCGAAGCCGGCATCCGTCAGGGCTGGGATCACTTTATCGGCACCGACGGCATTTTTGTCGGCATGACCGGCTTCGGCGCCTCCGGCACCATCGAACAGCTCTACCGGCATTTCGGCATCACCGCCGAAGCAACCGTGAAGGCGGCGGAAGCCCGTCTGCATGGCAAATGAAAATGAGCCCCGCCCGGCAAAGGCTGGCATAGCGGTTTTGCCGGCCGGTGGAGTACTAATCGATTTAAATCCGTGCCTCGGCGGCTGGATTCTTTGCCCGTCCGCCGTTATGAAGCTGCGAACTTGATCTTCGGCCTCCAACTCCCAGGGAGAGAACAATGACCGTCAGAGTTGCCATCAACGGATTCGGCCGCATCGGCCGCAACATCCTGCGCGCCATCCATGAATCCGGCCGCAAGGATATCGACGTCGTCGCGGTCAACGATCTCGGCCCGGTCGAGACCAACGCGCATCTGCTGCGCTTCGACAGCGTGCATGGCCGCTTTCCGCATGAGGTGACGGTTGACGGCGACCAGATCATCGTGGGCGACGAAAAATTCAAGGTCACCGCGATCAAGGATCCGACGCAACTGCCGTGGAAGGAGCTCGGCATCGACATCGCGCTCGAATGCACCGGCATCTTCACTGCCCGCGACAAGGCCGCCGCCCATCTGACCGCCGGTGCCAAGCGCGTTCTCGTCTCCGCTCCGGCAGAGGGCGCCGACCTCACCGTCGTCTATGGCATCAACCACGACAAGCTAACCAAGGACCACATCGTCATCTCGAACGCCTCCTGCACCACCAACTGCCTGGCGCCGCTGGCGGCCGTGCTGAACGAGGCCGTCGGCATCGAGAAGGGCATGATGACGACGATCCATTCCTACACCGGCGACCAGCCGACCCTGGACACCATGCACAAGGACCTTTACCGCGCCCGTGCCGCGGCGCTGTCGCAGATTCCGACCTCAACCGGTGCCGCCAAGGCCATCGGTCTGGTACTGCCCGAGCTCAAGGGCAAGCTCGACGGCATCTCCATCCGCGTGCCGACCCCGAACGTCTCGCTCGTCGATTTCAAGTTCATCGCCAAGCGGCCGACCACCGTCCAGGAAATCAACGACGCGGTGATCGCCGCCTCGAACGGCAAGCTGAAGGGCATCCTCGCCGTTACCCGTCACCCCAATGTTTCGATCGACTTCAACCACGATCCGCATTCCTCGATCGTGGCGCTCGACCAGACCAAGGTCATGGACGGCAACTTCGTTTCGGTGCTGTCGTGGTACGACAATGAATGGGGCTTCTCCAACCGCATGGGCGATACCGCCGTCGCCTTCGGCAAGACTATCGCCTGATCGCAGAACCATCTTCTCGACCTGGAAAACGCCCGGCTCAGTCCGGGCGTTTTTCGTTGCGGCACCAACCGCCGAGGCGCGCTCGGCTGCTCGGCATGCCGAAACTTTCGACGATCGGCAGCGTGGGGCAAAAAGCCACGCTGCTGCCTTGCAGCGGCCATGTCTTCGCCCCACTCTCCCGTGATGCCGGAGCATATCGACTAGGGACGACCAGCGAATGGAGCATGGGATCTATCTGGTGACGCTCGTTGGCGCAGCACTTGTCGTTGCCGCCGCGTTTTCGAGCCTGATCGCCTTCCGTTTCGGCGCCCCTCTCCTGCTGCTGTTTCTCTGCATCGGTCTCGCCACCGGAACCGACGGTCTCGGCATCCATTTCGACAATGCCCGATTTGCTTATTTTGCCGGCTCATTGGCGCTGGCGATCATCCTTTTCGATTCCGGCTTCGGCACGCCGCTTAACGCCTTGCGGCAGGCGGCCGGGCCGGCGCTGTCGCTGGCGACCTTCGGCGTCCTTTTGACCACCGGCCTGTTCGGCGCCGCCGCCTACTATCTGCTCGACCTGACCTGGCTGGAATCCTTCCTGCTCGGTGCCGCCGTCGCCTCGACCGACGCTGCGGCGGTGTTCTTCCTGCTGCGCGCCGGCGAGATCAATTTGCGCGAGCGCGTGCGGTCGACGCTCGAGGTGGAATCCGGCACCAATGACCCGATCGCCATCTTCCTGACCATCACGCTGGTCGAGGTCATCGCCGCCAACACCCACCCCGAGGCCAAGGTGCTGGTTACCGATCTTGCCGTCGGCTTCCTTGTCAACATGGGGCTCGGCGCAGTCATCGGCATTCTCGGCGGCATGGCCATCGTGCGCCTCGTCGATCGCCTCAATCTCGATCACGGCCTGCTGCCGATCTTCGTGCTGACGCTGTCGCTGATGGTGTTCGCTGCCGCCGGCGCTGTCGGCGGCTCCGGTTTCCTGGCGGTTTATCTCGCAGGGCTGATTGCCGGCAATTCCGATATCCGCGCCGTCACCATCCTCAAACGCTTCCAGGACGGCATGTCGTGGCTGGCGCAGATCATCATGTTCCTGATCCTCGGCCTGTTCGCGACGCCTTCGCAATTTCCGGCAATTGTGGTTCCGGCGGTGCTGCTCGGCCTGTTCCTGATATTTGTGGCGCGGCCAATCGCCGTCTGGCTCTGCCTGATGCCGTTCCGTCTGCCGCGCCCGGAAGTCGCCTTCGTCTCATGGGTGGGCCTGCGTGGCGCCGTGTCGATCCTGCTTGCCATCACGCCGCTGCTCGGCCGCCTGGAGAACGGCCGCCTCATCTTCAACTCTGCCTTCATCATCGTGCTGGTCTCGCTGATCATCCAGGGATGGACCGTCGGGCCGCTGGCGCGCCGCCTCGGCCTTATCGTGCCGGCCCGGCTGGGACCGCTCGACAAGGTCGAATTGGAACTGCCGGGCTCCGCCCATCATGAGCTTCTCGCCTACCGCGTGGCACCCGGCAGCCCGGTGGCGCGCGGCGAACGCATTCCGCGCTGGGCGCGGCCGTCGCTTGTGTTGCGCGACGGACGCTCGATGCGCTTCCAGGATATGGGCCGGCTGACGGCCGGCGACCATGTCTACATCTTCGTGCCGGACCGCTATCCGCGCCTGCTCGACAAGCTGTTCGCCAGCCGTGCCGTGGTCGATCCCGAGGATGCGGACTTTTTCGGCGCCTTCGCCGTCGATCCGTCACGCTCCGCCGAGGAACTGGAGACCGCCTACGCGCCCGGCCTGACCGAAGCGGAACGCAAGCTCAGCATTGGCGACCTGGTCACTACGCGGCTCGGCGGCCACGCCGAATATGCCGACCGCGTGCTGCTCGGTCCGATCGAGCTGATCGTCCGCGACGTCGACGACAAGGGCAGGATCACCGGCCTTGGCCTGTCCTTTGAGCCGACCGCGCCGGTGGCGCGCGTTCCGGTGTTCCTCAGCGCTGGCGAAATCCGCGACCGCATCGCCGCCTTCATCCGCAACCGGCGCAAGCCGGCCGAAGCGCAGGCGGTCGAGGCGGCGGCCGAGCTGGAACCGGTTCGGCCGCCCGCGGTGGAAACGACAACTGGCGAAGGCTGACCGTTGCCGACGCGCGGAACCCTGCCGCGGGGCTGAAGAATGGCTCGGCAACTGGCGTGGCGAGCCATATGGTCCGTCATCGCCGGAATCCCGATCGCCCGGGCTGCGCTAACGCATCTGGCCGAACAGTCGCCAATCTCCGTGACTGCACGGCGCGCCATAGGATGCAGCTTTAGTTATTGCGGGCCGCGACAAACTGCGCCGCTTGTTTGAGAAGCGCGGCTTGTTCGCCATAGGGCTCGAGCAGCGCATGAGCCTGGTCGACGAGCCCCTGGAGCTGGTCCCGCGCCCAGCCCGGTCCGTGCAGCGCGACCAGCGTCGCCTTGCCGGCCGCGGCATCCTTGCCGGTCGCCTTGCCCATCTGATGCGCGTCGGCGGTCAGGTCGAGCAGATCGTCGGCAAGTTGAAAGGCAAGCCCGATCGCCGAGCCGAACTCGGCCAGCCTTTCACGGTCGCCCGACGGCGCGCCGGCAAGGATAGCGCCCGCTTCGCAGGCAAAGCGGATCAGCGCACCGGTTTTCATCGCCTGAAGCCGGATGATGCCGGCCTCGTCCGGCTGGCTTTGTTCGGCCTCGAGATCGAGCATCTGGCCGCCGACCATGCTTCCCGCCCCGGCGGCGCGGGCCAGTGCCAGCACCAGCGCTGCCCTGCGCTCGGCCGGCAGCATTGTCGCATCGTCGGCAAGGATGTCGAAGGCAAGCGTCAGCAAGGCATCGCCCGAAAGAATGGCGGTCGCCTCATCGAAAGCCCTGTGCACGGTCGGCTGGCCGCGGCGCAAATCGTCGTCGTCCATGGCCGGCAGATCGTCATGGATGAGCGAATAGCAGTGCACGCATTCGAGCGCCGCCGCGACGCGCAGCGCCGCCTCGCCATCGGCTGAAAACAGTGCAGCACTTTCCATGACCAGGAAGGGACGCAGTCGCTTGCCGCCGTTAAGCACGCCATGTCGCATTGCCGCCATCAGGCGTTCGGGCCGCGCGACCTCGCCTGAAAGCGTGCGTCCGTCGAGCAACCGCCTCAGCAGCGCCTCGAGCGGAACTGCCCGGGCAATAAGTGCGGCTTCGAACGCCATTTCGTCGTCTTTCGTCATGGTCGGGAGCGGTAGCCGACACTCAGACGTTGCGCAAGAAGCCAAGCGCCATTATGCCGGGGGCAGGGAGTAGCGCGGACTGGGTGGCTTGGCGGAACCGATTGTCGATCACGAAACCGAAGGGTTGGACATGGCGAGACCGAGACGCGGCAGCCGCATCGGTCTTCAACGCTGGGTCCGGCGCGGCATCGCCGTCGCCATCGTGCTGGCGCTGGTGCCTGTGGTGCTGACCTTGCTGTACCTGCCGTCATTCGTGCATCCGGTGTCGACATTGATGCTGAAGGACCTTGCGACGTTTTCCGGCTACGATCGGCGCTGGGTTTCCATCGACGATGTCGCGCCGGTGCTGGCATATTCGGTCATCATGTCGGAGGACGGGCAGTTCTGTTTCCATCGCGGCGTCGATCTGGGCGAGTTGCGCGGCGTCGTCGACGATGCGCTCGCCGGCGAGATGACACGTGGCGCCTCGACCATCACCATGCAGACGGTAAAGAACCTTTACCTATGGTCGCGGCCGCTGGGCTCGGTCCGTAAGGTCGTCGAACTGCCGCTGGCCGTCTATTTCGATGCGGTGCTGTCGAAACGGCGGATCATGGAGATCTACCTCAACATCGCCGAATGGGGACCGGGCATCTACGGCATCGAGGCCGCCGCCCAGCACCATTTCGGCGTCTCGGCAAGGCAGCTGTCGCGCCGGCAGGCAGCGCTGCTTGCCGTCACTTTGCCGAACCCGATCGCGCGCAATCCGGCGAAGCCGGGGCCGGGACTGAGGCGGCTTGCCGCGTTGATCGAACGGCGCGCGGGCCGCGCCGGCGCCTATGTCGGTTGCCTGCGATAGTGTCAAAAAAAAACACGGCGACGCTGGCCAAAACGCCGTCGGGCGTGTATAGGCACCCGACTTTCTCAGATTCCGGCCCCTGATGTGGCCCTTTCACGAGGGCCGCCGGGGCGTTTTGACCATGTAGTGGAGCATATCCATGGCCGTTCCGAAACGAAAAACCTCTCCGTCGAAGCGCGGCATGCGCCGTTCTGCCGACGCACTGAAGGCCCCGACCTATGTCGAGGACAAGAACTCCGGCGAGATGCGCCGTCCGCACCATATCGACCTGAAGACCGGCATGTATCGCGGTCGCCAGGTTCTGGAGCCGAAGGAAAGCTGAGAGAGCTTTCGACGGTTTTATGGGTTGCGAAACGACCGGCCATCGGCCGGTCTTTTTGCGTTTGCGACAACTGATCATATCAGCCGGGCCTGACATTGTTGTTTCACGCCGTCTTTGTCCGTGTTTGTCGGCCGCACGAAAATTCTTGACGGCGAACGCCGGGCGCACTCTACAAAGATCAGTCCAACCGGAGCCGCCACATGTTCGGTGCCATCCCGCTGCTGATCGTGCCTTTCATTCTCTATAATCTCGGGCTTCTGGGAATATTCGGCAGCGGCGACGATCCGTGGGCGACCGAGATGTTTTCGGTCCGGATGATGTCGGGTGGCGTGTTCTCGATGACCCTCGGCGATCTCATCGTGCTGATCGCACTGATCTTCTTGTTCGTCGAAGTGGTGAAGTCGACCCGCACGACAAGTGCCTCGATCATGGACCACCTTTTGTCGACCTTCGTCTTTGTGGCCTATCTGGTTGAGTTCCTGCTGGTAAAGGGCGCCGCCCATTCCGTTTTCTTCACACTGATGGTCATAGCGCTGATCGACGTGCTGGCCGGCTTTTCAGTGTCGATGCGGTCGGCCAGCCGCGACATCAACATGAATTAATGATCCCGGCTCAGCCCGGGTCGGCGCTAAAGCCAGCCGCCTCGATGCCGGCGATGGCTGCCGTTTCATCATTGTCTGACGTATCGCCGGAAATACCGACGGCGCCGATGATCGTGCCGGCCTCGTCGCGGATCAGCACGCCGCCGACGACCGGCAGGACGCGCCCGCCCGACACGTCGGAGACGCCGGCGATCAGATGCGGGCGCTCCTTGGCGAAGGCTTCCACCCGGCGCGAGCCCATGCCGATAGCGAGCGCGCCATAGGCCTTGCCGGCCGACATTTGCGGACGCAGGAACGAAGCGCCGTCCTGACGCTGGAACGCGACCAGATGGGCACCGGCATCGAGCACCGAGACGCCAAGCGGCCTGAGCTTGAGCTCGGCACCTTTGGCAAAGGCGGCGGCGATGATTTCAAGGGCTTTGTCGAGCATCAGTGCGGTCATGCCGGTCTCCTAAACGCGCCAGTTATCAACCGGCAGAACAGACTCCGGGTGAACTGTTTCGCATGAAAGGAAGCATGCGTTGTGGGAGCGCCGGCCTATTTCTTCTTCGCGCGAGGCTTCTTCACCGGCGCCGGAGGCGCATTGGCCAGGTCTTCCGCTTCCTTGGCGAGGCGCAGCGCCCGCAGCTTGTTGGTCTTGGCTTGGCGAGCGTCGCTCTCGGCGACATACTCCGCCATCGCCTTCTGGCGGACCGTGGCTGCCTCTTCCTGTTTCTTGAAACGCAAATCGGCCCGCGCACGGGCAGTGTCCTTAGAGTTCTCGACCAAGAGCGTTATCCAATCCCGTGAATTATCTTCAGCCCCTTGATAGCAGAGCCAGCCCGCAATTGGGAAAATAAGTTGGTCATGGCGCCGGATCGCAGCCGATGCCCCGCGCGTTGCGGGCGATCACCGCATCGTATCCGGCCTGCAAAGCCGCGCGGACGGTGGGCTCGGATGGAGCAGGAGACGCACCCAGATGCTCGTGGCGCAACTCGTTCATGAACTTGTCCCACATCGGCGGGCCGCCCTTTTCCAGAAGTTCGGCACGGATAGAGAGCTCTTCGCTGACCGGCAGCCAGACGCGGCCCCAGGCGCCGAGATGCGCCAGGATCGGCACCAGCGTGATCGCCATTTCGGTCAGGCTGTAGATCGCCTTCTGCTTGTGGGAGGGATCGTCCGCCTTGGTCAGCATGCCGAGCTCCATCAGCCGCTTCAGCCGGTCGGCGAGGATATTGGAGGCGATGCCCTCCATCGAGCCGTTGAGCAGTTCGCGAAAGTGGCGTCTGCCGCCAAAGATAATGTCGCGAAGGATGATCAGGCTCCACCGGTCGCCGAATACTTCGAGCGACAGGTTGATGGGGCATCCGGACCGACGATCGATGTTCATGCGAATCTCCAAAAACCGGTTGCATTATCGTATCGGTTTTAATATCGTGCAACTGATTGCAAATTGCAATCGGATTTGCAGCCCCAGGAGGAAGGCCATGAGAAACGCCGAACGCCCCGAAATAATATCCCAGACCTTCGGCAATCCCGCGCATCCGGCGATATTGTTGATCATGGGCGCCATGGCTTCCATGCTCTGGTGGCCCGAAGCGTTTTGCCGGAAACTGGGCGGCGAGGGTCGCTTCGTGATCCGCTATGACAATCGAGATACCGGCCGTTCGACCAAATACGCGCCGGGCGAGCCGCCTTACACATTCGACGACCTGGCGCACGATGCTATCCGCGTCCTTGATGACCATGGAATCCGAAAGGCGCATGTGGTCGGTATGTCGATGGGCGGCATGATCGCGCAGCTCGTTGCGTTGAAATACCCGTTGCGTGTCACTTCGCTGACGGTGATCAGCAGTTCGCTTCTGGGCATCGATACGTCGCATCTGCCCGGAACCACCGAGGCCTATAGGAAACATTCGGCCGAAGGCGCCAAGGTCGACTGGTCGGACCGTGGCCAAGCGGTCGATTTCATCGTCAAGGACGCGCATGCGCTCACCGGTGCCGCGCACTCTTTCGACGAGCAGCGAACGCGAGCTTTCGTCGAACAGGATTATGATCGGTCCGGCGGTTTTCTAATTGCGACCAATCATTTCATGCTCAAGAGTGGCGAAGATGGGAGCGGCGGAGACTGGACCGGTCTGTTGCGCGGCATGAAAACCCCGCTGCTCGTTATCCACGGCACCGGCGATCCCATCTTTCCAGTCGAGCACGGAGCCGCTCTTGCAGACGCGGTCGCCGGTGCAAGGCTGCTCTGGATCGAGGGCGGCGGCCACGAGCTGCATCCAGACGACTGGGCCGCGATCATCGATGCCATCGTCACCCACAGCCAGGCCAAATAGTACCGAGCCTGACCTAGACACCGAATTTCGTCGAGACGAACCACCTAAGGATCGAACAAACAATGTCCCTGACCATGCACCTTCATCCACTGGCCTCCTTCTGCTGGAAGCCGCTGATCGCGCTCTATGAGAACGGCACGCCATTCACATCCGTAGTCGTCGATCTCGGCAATGAGCAGTCGCGCGCGGCGTTTCTGAAATTGTGGCCGCTCGGCAAGATGCCGGTGCTGCGCGATGAAGCGCTGGACCGGACCGTGCCGGAATCGACGATCGTCATCGAATATCTCAACGCGTATTATCCTGGGCCGGTCGAACTGATCCCCGCCGATCTCGATCTCGCTCGGCAGACCCGGCTCGCCGATCGCTTCTATGACTTCTACGTCCAGGAACCGATGCAGAAGCTCGTCGGCGACCGGCTGCGGCCGAAGGGCAAGACCGATCCGTTCGGCGTCGAGCAGGCCCGCGCCCAGCTGCGCAGCTCCTATGCCATCGTCGAACAGGACATGCAGTCGAGGACATGGGCGGTGGGCGCGAGCTTCACCATGGCCGACTGCGCTGCCGCCCCCGCGCTGTTCTACGCCAACAAGGTCGAGCCGTTCGGAGACGAATATCCTGCGGTTAGACGCTATCACGACCGGTTGCTGCAACGCCCCTCGGTTGCCCGTGTGATCGAGGAAGCGCAGCCTTATTTCAAGCTCTTCCCCTACAACAATGGCTAGAGTGGTTCATCGTTTTCACGGAAACGCCGAACCGCTCTATCTCTTTGTTTTTGCGCAGTTCCGGATGGAAAAAACCGTTTCGCACTTTTCCTGGAATTGCTCTAGGCCCGATGCTGCATAGTTGCTTGACGCGCTGACGACGCCTCTCAGCTTCCGGGTGAGCCGAGTTGCTCCACATCCCAGAACTGGTCAAGCCAGATGTTGAGCTTCAGGAAGCCGGCATTGCTGACCGTATAGACGCGCCTGGTGCCTTCCGGCTTGGCGTTGACCAGCCCGGCATCAAGTAGCACCTTCAGGTGCTGCGAAACGGCCGGGCGGGACACCGGCAAGCCGGATGCCAATTCGTTGACGGTCTTCGGTCCGCGCCGGAGCTCTTCCAAGAGATGGCGCCGGTTGGGATCGGCAATCGCCATGAAGGCGTCGGAAAGCATCATGCCTTATTTGTGGGGCAAAGCGCCTCGAATCTCAACCGTCGGCTTCAGCTTTTCTGCGCGGGTCGAGCCGCAACGCTTCCGGCGTCACCGAGCGATCGGCCGGCTGGGTCTTGAAGGCATCGCGGCCTTCGATCGGCACCGGCGCACGACGGCTGATGCGCAGCAGCGTATAGCCGGCCAGGCTGAGATGCGCGAGCGAAGTAGCCAGGAACAGCCCCTCGGGACGCATCCAGCCCATCAGGCCGGCGGCCACCAGCGGACCGATCATCGTGCCGAAGCCATAAAGCAGCAGCAGGCCGCCCGACACTTTTACGAAATCCTCCGATCGCGCATGGTCATTGGCATGGGCCACCGCGATCGAATAGAGCGTGTAGGCGAAGGCGCCGTAGGCGGCGGTGCAGACGATGACGAAGACGCCGGAGCGCGGTTCGAACAGGAAGATGGCGATGGCGAACAGCGCAGCGCCGAAAGCCGCGCCCGCCAGCACAAAACGACGGTCGGTCGTGTCGGAGAGCCGCCCGGCCGGAAGCTGCATGGCGGCGCCGGCAATGACCACGAGGCTCATCATCAGCGCGATCTCGGCTGTCGAGATGCCGATGCGCGCTCCATAGACGGCACCAAGTGTACCCCAGGCGCCATTGGCGATGCCGATCAGCACGCAGGCGATCGCCGACACCGGCGAATTGATGTAGAGCCCTTTGACGTCGAGCGACACGTCCTGCAGCGGCTTAGGGTGAGACGCCGTCGAGACCGCCGTCGGGATCAGCGATAGGCAAAACAGAATGCCGGTGATCATAAACAGCGACGCCGATTTCACATCGCCGCCGGCAACGATCATCTGACCGCCCATGATCGAGGCATAGGTGACCATCATGTAGAGGCCAAAGACGGTGCCGCGGTTTTCGTTGGTGGCCTTCTCGTTCAGCCAGCTTTCGATGACCATGAACGCGCCTGCCATGGTGAAGCCGGTGAAGGCGCGCAGCAGGATCCAGGTATATTCGTCGATGATCAGGCCGGTGAGCAGTGCGACGATCGCTCCCGATGCGGCAAAGGCGCCGAAAGCCCTGACATGACCGGCGCGGCGCACGATGCGTGGCGCAAAGAAGCAGCCGGTGACGAAGCCGCCGGCCCAGGCCGTGCCCATCAGGCCGAGCGATGCCGTCGAGAAGCCCTCCACCTGGCCGCGCAGCGGCAACAGCAGCCCATGCAGCCCAGATGCCGCCAACAGGAACGCGGTGCCGCGCAGCAGCGAGAGGATCGGTCTGTAGCTTGCGAACATTTTTCAATCCGGCTGGGGTTTGGGGCACAAGTCTGGAGACAGCGGCATTCGGGCTTTTCAGCGGCGTGCCCGAGCTTTTGGAATTACCCGCAGCACTATCCGCGGCGAAACAGCGCCTCTGCCGCCGACTTGGTGGAGCCTTTGGTCTTGAGCTCGGCTTCCAGCCGGGCGATCTCATCGCGCAGGATGCCGATCCGCTCGGACAATTCATCGACGGAAAGCAGCGACAGATCCTGCCCGATCTCGTGCGGGCGCGCTTTCTTCTTGGCTTCGTCGTCGAAGACCGCCACCGTCGCTCCTCCGTGATTTGCCCATTTGCCTGATTTGCCAATGAGCATACATAGAGCGGGGGCATGGATGCAAATAGCGGCAACAGCTGGCACGAGAAACCGGCAAAGCACGACGGGAAAATTCATGGCGAGCGCACAGAAAATTCCGGCCAAGATGATGGCGATCGCCATCTCGGAACCAGGCGGGCCGCGGGTGCTGAAACCGGAAACCCGCGACGTGCCGGTACCCGGCTCTGGCGAGATCCTGATCCGGGTGCGTGCCGCCGGCGTCAACCGGCCGGACGTGCAGCAGCGCAGGGGCGCCTATCCGCCGCCGCCGGGTGCGTCGGATCTGCCCGGGCTGGAAGCGGCGGGCGAAGTCGCCGCCCTCGGCGACCAGATATCGCGCTGGCGCGTCGGCGACCGGGTCTGCGCACTGACGGCGGGCGGCGGCTATGCCGAATATGTCAAGGTCCATGCCGGCAGCGTGCTGCCGCTGCCCGCCGGCTTTACCTACACCGAAGCGGCGGCGCTGCCGGAAAACTACTTCACTGTTTGGCACAATGTCTTCGAGCGCGGCAGCCTGAAGAGCGGCGAGACGCTGCTCGTGCATGGAGGCTCGTCGGGTATCGGCACGACGGCGATCCAGCTTGCTGCCGCTTTCGGCGCCTATGTCATCACCACCGCCGGCAGCAAGGAGAAATGCGACGCCTGCCTCAAACTCGGCGCTGACCGGGCGATCAATTACCGCGAAGGGGACTTCGTCGCCGCGGTCAAGGAGGCGACCGGCGGCAAGGGCGCCAATGTCATCCTCGACATGGTCGGCGGCGACTATGTGGCGCGGAACTATGAGGCTGCAGCCATGGAAGGCCGCATCGTCCAGATCGCGACGCAGGCCGGCGCTGTGGCCAGCGCCGATTTCTCGAAGATCATGGTCAAGCGGCTTATCCATACGGGTTCGACGTTGCGGCCACGCACCGTCGAGTTCAAGGCGGCAATCGCCGCCGCGCTGGAAGCGCAGGTGTGGCCGCTGCTCGGCACGCGCAAGATTGCACCCGTGATGGACACGATCTTCCCGCTCAAGGAAGCCTGGCGGGCGCATGAGCGGATGGAGGAGGGTGAGCACATCGGCAAGATTGTGCTCGATGTCGCCTGACGCCAGCAAACAGGCTGAACGAAAGCCTAATGGTGCAATGCTACAAACGCATTGCGGCCATGCAAAAGCGTCTGTTCAATTTTTCATCGTCGATGCCTACTTACGCGGCATCGAAACGATGGAGGACTACCATGAACCCGATCCGCGCTTTCCGTAACTGGCGCATGTACAACGAAACCGTGCGTGAACTGAACCGGCTGAATGCTCGTCAGCTCAACGACCTCGGCATCAACCGCGGCGACATCGAGAGAATCGCCCGCCAAAGGCTTTGATCTCGAGCACGATCCCGCCCGAAGACCGGGCGCTGCATGTCCGCAACGCCGAGCCGCGGTTCGGGATCAAGCCTTAGAAGCCAGAGCCGCAGCAGACGGATTTCCGTCGCCGGTTCCGAGCCCGCCCGACCTTGGTCTGGCGGGCTTTGTCGTTTGAAGCTTTCGACTGCACGGCGTCAGCTGCCGACCCCTTCGCGGTCTGCCGGCGTCCTTGACGCGCGCCTGCCAAAAACATTGCGAAACGGCGAGCGAGCGGTTATATAGACCGCGATTTTCCCATTTTGGTGGCTCTAAACCACCGCCCGCGCGGGAACGCGGGCGAACGAGAAGGATTTTTGTAATGGCCAATACGCTGCTGATGCCCAAGGCGACCGCCGTCTGGCTGGTTGACAACACAGCGCTCTCCTTTGAGCAGATCGCGCAGTTCTGCGGATTGCATCCGCTTGAGGTCAAGGCGATCGCCGACGGCGAATCGGCGCAAGGCATCAAGGGCATGGACCCGATCATGACCGGCCAGCTCACTCGCGACGAGATCGCGCGCGCCGAGAAGGACCCGAACCACCGGCTGAAGCTCTCCGATCCCAAGGTGCGGGTGCCGGAATCCAAGCGCAAGGGTCCGCGCTACACGCCGCTGTCGAAGCGCCAGGACCGGCCCAACGCCATCCTCTGGCTGGTGCGCAACCATCCCGAGCTCAAGGATGCGCAGATTGCCCGCCTTGTCGGCACGACGAAGTCGACGATCGACCAGATCCGCGACAGAAAGCACTGGAACTCCGCCAATCTCCAGCCGATGGATCCGGTGACGCTCGGCCTGACGTCGCAGATCGACCTCGACATGGAAATCAACCGCGCCTCGCGCGGCCGCGAGCAGGCGCAGCCGGTCGGCGATACGCTGCTGCCGGCCGCCTTGACCGAACGGCTGGTGCCCGCGCCGGAAAAGCCGAAGGACGAGGAGCGCGAACTCGACGCCAACGCCGTCTTCGCCAAGCTTTCGGCGCTGAAGTCGAAGGACAAGGACGCCGACGAAGAGGAGTAGAGGTCTCGCATCTATGACAAAAAAGCCCGCTTTCAAGCGGGCTTTTTTGTGACCTTCCGTGTCAGCTTCGCGCCGCCCGGTCCGGCGCCATGCCGTAGTCCTCGCTGCGTTCCACCGCGCGGTAGAAATCGGCGAGCTGCTTGCCGCGCTCCGGCTTGAAGGTGCGGCCGGCGATCACCACCGAGGCGATGCGGTCGATGCGGAAAGCGCGGAAATCGCCGCGCATCTCGCACCAGGCGACCAGCGTCCACACCTTGCCCCAGAACCACAAACCGAGCGGGCGGATATCGCGCGCGGTGCTGCGGCCGGCCTCATCCGAATAGTCGATGGTCAGCACCTGGCGTTTCTCGATGGACCGCTCGATCAGGTCGATGGCTTCGCGGGCGGCATCGCTTACCACCCACATCGGCGTGTGGATCTCGGTACGGGAGATGCGGTCCTTTTCGGCGTCGGGCAACACGGCGCCTATCTTGACCAGCGCCTCGTCGGCGGCTCGTGCCATGGCCGCGCCGCCAAAGGCGCGCACCATGCGGGCGCCGGCGACGAGCGCGACGATCTCGTCACGCGTGAACATCAGTGGCGGAAGGTCGAAACCCTCCCTCATCATGTAGCCGACACCGGCTTCGCCGTCGATCGGCACGCCGGTCGATTGCAGGTCGGCGATGTCGCGATAGATCGTCCGCTCGGAAACCTCGAGCCACGTACCCAGCTTCTGGGCAGTGACCAGACGGCCACCACGCAGATGCTGTACGATCTGGAAGAGCCTGTCGGCGCGGCGCATCGTATGGTCCCTCGGCGTCTATCGCTCCAGCCCTTCGCGCTTGCGCTGCGCGGCGACGAAGGCCGCGCCGAAGGACAGTTTCCTCGTTGTCGGCGTGCTTGCGTCGAGCACCCGCCAGAACGGCGCAACCTCGCTCAGCGCCATGCCACGCTCAATATCCTTGTTGACGGCCTCGGCGACGGTGCGCAGATAATAGCCGATGGTGGCCGGACATGTCACCTCGGCACCGTCCTCGATGGCGAGAGCGGTGCGCAAAGCGCGGATATCCATGTCCGTGCCTTCGGGGATGAAGCGGATGAAAGCATCGACCTGGCGAGCTTTAGGAACCAGCGTCGGCCGGCCTTCGACGACGTCGCCGATGGTGCATGGCAGTTTCATGCCGTGGATATCAGGCGTATTCAGCCTGCCGTTCCAGCTTTTCATCAATCGTCCTCTCGGCCATCCGTCTCCGGCGGCCATCGCACTATGGCACGAGCCTCCTGACACCATACTGTCAGGAGGCTTCAGCATGCCCATTGAGCTCGTCGCAAGGTCGCATCCAAACGCCACCCAGAAAGCTTGCCTCAATTGCCGCCATTGCGGCGGTCGCCATACATATCCGGCCAACCAATATCCTTGCGGATGTCTGTCGGCAGGGTGTTCATGAAACGCTGGGTGCGGATCTCGTTGCGCATCGTCCGGATCTTGCCGACATAGTGCTGCACGCGACGCAGAATGGTAAAACCGTTCATGGCTGGTCTCCTCTCTTTCGATGCAGACACTATCGCACACCCCTGCTGACAGCAGTCTGTCAGGAGGGTGCAGCTCTCGTGACCGGCGTTCCGATTTATCGACCGAGGTGACCAGCCAGTGCCGAAAAGAGGGCTGCCGCAGTGGAAAGACGGCGATCGCGGAGCCGCTTTGACAGCCAGCCGCGATGCTGATCAAAGGCTGCATGTCGAAACTTCTCGCACTGGTCATCATCGCCATGATGGTCATCCAGCTCATCAAGCCGCTCGGCTGGCCCGGGCTGAAGCGGCGCGGCGATTTCTGGAAGCTGGCGCTGCTGGCGATGGCGGCGATTTCGATCACGGCGGTGCTCGGGCACTGGACGTAATGTATGTCGCGCAAAATGTGCAGCGGTTTAGCGCGGCGGCCCGCTACGCGAGGCCCGGTTCGTTGGCGAGCACCAAGCTGACCAGATGTTCCGCCCAGGCTCGGTAGCCGGCTTCCGAAGCATGAAATCCATCCGACGCAAAGCCGGCCTCGGCATCGGTGATCGGCAGGCGGGGCGCCGGTATGGCGCCGCGCTCGAGGCAAAGGCGCTCGCCCATCCGGTTCATTTCGACGGCGCGGATCTCGAGGATCTTGCCGAGCAGCAGCGGCATTGCCGGCGCCCGGGTGAACTCCAGCACTGGCGACCACACGACGCGCGCCTCCGGCCATTTGGCGCGCAGCGCGTAGAGCAGGCCGCCAAATTCGCGCTTGAAGCGCGGTACCGAATGAAAGTTCTTGGTGTCGTTGGTGCCGATGGCCAGCACGATATGCGTCCACGGATCGGCCGATAGATTGGGCAGCACATGATCGCGGATCTGGCCAGAGGTTGCCGAGTTGAAGCCGGCCGCCCGCCAGCGCACGGTGCGGCCGGTGCGTTGCGCAATCAGAACGGCCAGCTGCGCGGCCAATCCGTTTTCGGAATTGCCGATGCCTACCGAGGCGGCGGAGGAATCGCCAAGCACCAGAACCGAGATTGCTGGCGCCAGGCCAGATATCTCGTGCATGACCGGACCTTGTGCCGGCAGCATGCGGGTGGTGCGGCGACGCACGCCAAGTCCTTGCCAGACATAGACCGGAAAGGCGAGCCAGGTGAGAAGGGTCGGGAAGCGCCGCATAGCAAGTCCCCTTTTTGGACATAGCGAACAGCACTTACCGCATGTTGCATTGGAGGTGAACGACCTTGCCGCGACATCCCGGTCGCCTCAATGGCAGCAGCTGTCCTGCATCTCGAGCGCGTCCGCATATTCGTCGTGCAGCCGTACCCAGTCCATTAGGCTATGGTAGGGACCGGTTTCGTTGCGACCCTTCGGCGTCAGGTCGAGATAGTGATAGGCGCCGATCAGCGGATCGCCGCCTCGGGAGCGCGAGATAAAAGTCAGGAAGATGTCGCCTTTCTCGTCGCGATAGAACACGCTGATGCCGGGAAGGTCTTTCGATCTCCGCGCACGCCGCTCGAAATTGTATGTCGTGTCGCCGGCTGCGATCTGCTTGTCGGTGAATGACACCTGCATGTCGAAGTTGAAGTCCGAGGCGTAGGACGACACCCAGTCGAAGTTCCAGCCCATGCGCTGCTTGTAGGGCAGCAATTCGGCCAATGGCGCTCGCGCGACCACGACAAGTGAGACATCGTGATGCCTGACATGCTGGTTGGCGCCGTCGATGTGGTCGGCAAGGAACGAGCAGCCCTCGCAGCGATAATCGGCGCCCGGCCCGAACATGAAATGGTAGACGATCAGCTGGCTATTGCCGCCAAACAGGTCGGGCAGCTTCTTTGGCCCTTGCTCGGTCTCGAAGACGTAGTCCTTGCGGATCTTCAGCCACGGCAGTTCGCGGCGTTCGGCGGCGACACGATCGCGAAAGCGCGTCAATTCCTTTTCGCGCGCCAGATGCGCCTTGTGCGCCTGAAACCACTCTTCCTGCGAAACGGTCTTGTTGTTTGGCATCGGTCTGCTCCTCTTTTCACGGAGGACGTTCGGCAGCGAGGAATGCCGACACCGAGCTGCATTTTAGTTGCAGGAATTGCAACCCTTGCTGCTTTCAAGCAAAACTCGGGCACGTGGCCCGGGTTCTGAAGAAACGCAAGATGTTTTCGGTCAGGCAGCTTGCTCCAGCGTCGGCTGCCATTGTCCAAGCGCTGCCAGATGGTTCATGTGGGCGCGATGGGCGAAGGCAGCCTGCGCGGCGGCGACATTTGCCGCCTTGCCACTCCAGGCCTTCTGCGGAGCGGCCTGCAAGGCGCGGCCGTAGGAGAAGGTCAGCTTCCACGGATGCGGGCCGATGGCGTTGATGGCATTAAGGTTGGCGGTCGCCTCCTCGTCCGATTGTCCGCCCGAAAGGAAGGCGATGCCTCCGATCGCGGCCGGCACCGTCTCGCGGAACAGTTTTATGGTCTTTTCGGCGACTTCGTCGGGGCTGCTGACCTTGCCCGATTTCTTGCCGGCGAGGACCATGTTCGGTTTCAGGATAGTGCCTTCGAGCACGACGCGGGCCGCATAGAGCTCGGTGTACAGCTTCGTCAGTGTCGCCTTGCTGATCTCGTAGCAAGTGTCGATGTCATGAGCGCCGTCCATCAGCACCTCCGGCTCGACGATTGGCACGATGCCGGCTTCCTGGCAAAGCGCGGCGTAACGGGCGAGCGCATGGGCGTTCGAGCCGATCGAGGTGGCGGAAGGCACGCCCTTGGCAACATCGATGTCGATCACCGCGCGCCATTTGGCAAAGCGGGCGCCGAGCTTGTAATAGTCGGCGAGGCGTTCGCGCAGGCCGTCCAGGCCTTCGGTGATGGTGTCGCCGGGAAAGCCGGCCAGCGGCTTGGCGCCGGCGTCGACCTTGATGCCGGGGATCGCGCCTGATGCCTTGATGATGTCGACCAACGGTGTGCCGTCGGCGGCCTTCTGGTGAATGGTCTCGTCATAGAGGATGACGCCGGAAATGTACTTGGTCATTGCCTCGCTGGCGCGGAACATCATCTCGCGGTAGTCGCGGCGGCTGTCGGCGGTCGACTCGACGCCGATGACGTCGAAGCGCTTCTTGATGGTGCCGGAGCTCTCGTCGGCAGCCAGCAGGCCCTTGCCATTGGCCACCATCGCGGCGGCAATGTCCTCGAGACGTTCGCTCATCGTGCTTCTCCTGAAACAATTGATCCGCGCCCAGCAGACCACCAGAGCAACGCCGGTTCAAGTCGAACCATTTCGTCAAACAAGCGCGAATCGATTGAAAGTCGCGGGCGCACTCCTCCGCACTGCTATTGCTGCCGCAGTTAGCGCTTTAAGACGTCGACGCCGGGCAAGGGCTTGCCTTCCATCCATTCGAGGAAAGCGCCGCCGGCCGTCGAGACATAAGTGAAATCATCGCTGACGCCGGCATGGTTGAGCGCCGCCACCGTGTCGCCGCCACCGGCGACCGAGACCAGTCTGCCGGCCTTGGTGCGCGCTGCCGCGTGCCTGGCCGTCGCCACCGTTGCATGGTCGAACGGCTCGATCTCGAAGGCGCCGAGCGGCCCGTTCCAGACCAGCGTCGCGGCACGGTCGATCCATTCGGCAATAGTTTTCACTGTCTTTGCGCCGACGTCGAGGATCATGCCGTCGGCCGGCACGTCTGCTATGGCGACGGTCTCGTTGGCGGCGCCGGCCTTGAACTCCCTGGCGATGACGCCGTCGGCGGGCAGGATGATGGCGCAGCCGGCCTCGGCCGCCTCGATCATGATCTGCTTGGCGGTGGTCGCGAGATCATGCTCGCACAAGGATTTCCCGACGTCGGTGCCCCGTGCCGCGAGAAACGTGTTGGCCATGCCGCCGCCGATGACCAGCGCGTCGACCTTCTTCACCAGGTTCATCAACAGGTCGATCTTGGTCGAGACCTTGGCCCCGCCGACGATGGCGACAACCGGACGGACGGGATTGCCAAGACCCTTTTCCAATGCGTCGAGCTCGGCCTGCATGGTGCGGCCGGCGAAGGCCGGCAGCACATGCGCCAGCCCTTCCGTCGACGAATGGGCGCGGTGCGCAGCGGAGAAGGCGTCGTTGACGAAAATGTCGCCGTTGGTGGCGAGCTTTTCGGTGAAGGCCGGGTCGTTCTTCTCCTCGGCCTTGTAGAAGCGGGTGTTCTCGAGCAGCAGTACGTCGCCGCTGTCCATGGCGGCGATGGCGCTCGCCGCCTTGTCGCCGATGCAGTCGGCGGCAAAGTGAACCGGTCGGCCGAGCACGTCCGCCGTCGCCTTGGCGATCGGTTCGAGCGAGAATTCCGGCGCCGGTCCATCCTTGGGCCGGCCGAAATGGGCGAGCAGGATGACCTTGGCGCCCTTGCCGGAGAGCTCGGCGACGGTCGGCGCAATGCGCTCCATACGGGTGGTGTCGGTGACCTTGCCCTCGGTGACGGGAACGTTGAGGTCGACACGCACCAGCACACGCTTGCCGCTGATATTGCCGATGTCGTCCAGTGTCTTGAAGCCGGCCATGCTGATCCCTTTCACGAAAAATCGCGGGGACCTTACCCCGCATCGACGACGATGCAAGACCTGGGTAACGGTTCACGGCAAATATGATTCACGTGTCGAGGACGAAGTGCCTACGGGGAGCGAGATGGCAGCAATGGCGCGAAACGCGCCGACAAGTGGCTTACCGATTGCGCACCACAATGCATGCGCCGCCTACGCTGTGCAGTTTCTGGCAAATATCGTCGGCCTTGGTTTTGGTGTCGGCGCCGATCCGCACCGCATAGATGCCGCGCCTGCCGATCGGTGTGCGCACCCGGCTGACAACCGGATCGCGACCGCTGAGCAAGGCTGGAAACCGGCGCTTCACGTTGCTCCACTGATTGAGCGCCGCACCGCGGCGGAAATTGCCGGCCACCTGCACGCCCCACGGCTTGATGTTGATCGACGACATCGGCACGGTTCTGGACATGATCACCGGCAGCTCGCGGCAAGCGGCAGCGAAACTCGCCTTCTTGTCGAGCGGCCGGATAACGCCGGCGTAGGCGGCATTGGCGAACTTGTCGGCCGGCTCGCCCATGACGTCCAAAACGTAGCTTTCGGTCTCCATCGGCAAGAAGCCGCCGGAATTCAGCCAGCGCGTCACCCGGCTCTCGCCGGCATTGTAGGCTGCGGCGGCGAGGCCGAGATTGCCGAAACCGGACTTCATTTCGGCGAGGTATTTTGCCGAGGCCGGGATCGCCTGTTCGATGTCGAAGGAATTGGCCAGCCCGCGCATCTTGGCGGTACCCGGCATGAATTGAGCGATACCCTCCGCGCCGACGGGGCTGACCGCATTGGGATCGAAGCGGCTCTCTTTCCAGATCAGCCGGGCAAAGAAATCCCGGGGCAGGCCGTTCTGGTCGGCATGCGTCTCGATAAGATCGCAAACTCGGTCGATCAGCTTCTGCTTGGCGGGCCGCGGCGGATCGGCCTGGACGGCTGTCGTCCAGCCCAGCCCGCAAATGACCACCAGCGTCGCCCCAAGCAAACGCGGCATCGAACTACTCCGCCGCGGCTTTGCCGTGTTGCCCAAACCGCCCTTCGATGTAGTCGGAAAGCATTTTCTCGAAATCCGCGGCGATCGATGTGCCGCGCAGCGTCGCCGCCTTCTTGCCGTCGACGAACACCGGGGCGGTCGGCGTCTCACCGGTGCCGGGCAGCGAAATGCCGATATCGGCATGTTTGGATTCGCCCGGACCGTTGACGATGCAACCCATCACCGCGACTTTGAGGTTCTCGACGCCGGGATATTGTTCGCGCCACGCCGGCATGTTCTTGCGCAGGTCGGCCTGGATGTTCTGGGCAAGCTCCTGGAACACAGTCGAGGTCGTGCGGCCGCAGCCCGGGCAGGCGGCGACGATCGGCACGAACTGCCGGAAGCCCATGGTTTGCAGCAGTTCTTGCGACACCTGCACCTCGCGCGTGCGGTCGCCGTTCGGCTCCGGCGTCAGCGAGATGCGGATTGTGTCGCCGATGCCTTGCTGGAGCAGGATGCCCATGGCCGCGGACGAGGCGACAATCCCTTTCGAGCCCATGCCCGCCTCCGTCAGGCCGAGGTGCAGCGCATGGTTGGAACGGGTGGCAAGCTCGGTGTAGACGGCGATCAGATCCTGCACGCCGCTGACCTTGGCCGACAGGATGATTTTCTCGCGGGCGAGGCCGATCTCTTCGGCCATTTCGGCCGACAGGATCGCCGACTGCACGATCGCCTCGCGCGTCACTTCCTGCGCGGTCAGCGGAAAGCCCTGGGCCTGGTTGTCGTCCATCAGCCGGGTCAGCAGCTCCTGGTCGAGCGAGCCCCAGTTTACGCCGATGCGCACCGGTTTGTCGTATTTGATCGCCATCTCGACGATCGCCGCGAACTGCCGGTCTTTCTTGTCCTTGAAACCGACATTGCCGGGATTGATGCGGTATTTGGCAAGTGCCCTGGCGCAGGCCGGATGATCGGCCAGGAGCTTGTGGCCGATATAATGGAAATCGCCGACCAGCGGCACGTCGATGCCGAGCCGTTCCAGCCGTTCGCGGATGGCCGGTACGGCGGCAGCGCTTTCGTCGCGATCGACGGTTATGCGCACGATCTCAGAGCCGGCGCGATGCAGCGCCGCCACCTGTGCGACCGTCTGGTCGACATCGGCCGTATCGGTGTTGGTCATCGACTGGACGACCACCGGCGTGCCGCCGCCGACCATCACGCCGCCGACATCGACACCGACCGACCTGCGGCGCGGGAAGGGTGAGGAAAAATATCCGGTCATGCCGGCTGCCTTTAATCTTGAAGGTCCGGGCATGAGGTGGAGGAGCAAAGATGGCTTGTCAATGGCGACTGGCGTGCAGGCTGGCAAATCGGTAATGACAAGACGGCAGCTTGCCGCAAATCCACGACTATTTCCGGCAGCATAGCGATGCCACCGGAAAGAGATCGCGCGCCGGGCGGCGCTGTTAGTCCTGGAGAGGCTTCAGTGCGTCGTCGGTTTCGCCTTCAGTTTTTCAATCTCGTCCTTGAGCGCCAGCTTGCGCCGCTTGAGATTCACGATTTCGAGGTCGTCTACCGATGGGTGGGTCATCGCATCGTCGATTTCCCGTTCGATGTCGCCGTGTTTCCGCTGCAGCTCATCAAGATGGGATGCAAGAGACATGATTGGTTCTCCCTTTCATGGTTTCCTCGATTGCAGCCGCCAAGGCACGTCCACCGCAGGCTCGCTTCTGTGACGGCATAACGACACTGTGCCACCATCGAGCACCGATGTCGAATGCTGCGTGGTAGCATTTCACGACAATATGAAATGTGGTATGGGCTGCGCGCCGGTGCAAAAAGACCCGGTCCCGCCCAATCAGGCCCATAGTTTGGGCGCCGCAGACGTGCAGACGGTAAAAATGTCCGATCAGGAACAGGCAGATATCCGCCTCGAATATTCCCGGCTGAAGCAGGAACACGCCGATTTCGACGCGGCCATCAACGCGATGATCGCCATGAATTGCGACCCGCTGCAGATCCAGCGCATGAAGAAAAAGAAGCTTTTCCTGAAGGACAGGCTGATGGCGCTGGAAGACAAGATCATTCCAGACATAATCGCTTGAACCAACGCCGGCGCCGGCCTGCTGGAAAGCCGCTATGCCGCGATCGAAAGCCGTGCGGCGCGCTCGCGCAACAAGGCTATCAGGTCGTCGGTCTTTTCGGTCGAGGTATCGATCGGAACCACCAGGCACATCGTCGCCTCGACCCTACCCGGCGCTGAAAAGACCGGTGCGGCGAGGCATTTCGTGTAGGCATCGACAAGGCCGGAGGTGACGCAGTAGCCGGCCGACTTGGCGACGGCGATGTCGGCTATAAAATCGTCGAGCCGCAACCTGCGGCCGTCCGGCAGTACGAGATCGTCTTCCGAGACCATATCTTCGATCGCCGCCCTGTCGAAGCCGGCGAGGAGCAGCCGCCCGGACGCTGTCCAGGGGAGCGGTATTTGCAGACCCGTCGCCGAGCTGATTCGGAATGGCCTCGTTCCCGGGCTTGAATGGACGATGGTGTAGCGGCCGCTTTGCAGCATGCATAGCTCCGAGGTCTCGCCGGTCTCGCGCGACAAATGGTCGACTTCCTGGCGCCCTCGCCTGAGCAGGTCGTTACCCCGCACATAGTCCATTCCGTAGAGATAAAGCTTCTTCCCGAAGTAGACGCGATTGCCGTCTCCGGCCATTTCCAGCAGGCCCGCGTCGACCAGTGAGCGCACAAGCGTGTAGGTCGTCGAACGCGGCGCGTTCACCCCCTTCGCAAGATCGCCAATGCTGATCGCGCGCTGGGTCGTGTGGAGAAACTCCAGAATCTGGAGGACCCGGTTGAGACCTTTCTCCCGAGAACCCGAATTCTTGTCCTCGTCCAGACCGACGTCCGATCGAGCGGCCAAGGCATTGCCTTCTTGCATTATCGATTCCTGATGTTAATCTGTCTTGTACAGGGTACAGGCGTCTCTTGTAAGGGACAATGATGTCAGTTGCAACCGATGCCTGTATTGCTGGTCTAAAGGGGAACACAACACGAAAGGAGGTCGTCGTGAACGACACATCCAAAAGGCGTGAATTTCTGAAACTGGGAATGGCCGGGCTTGCAACGGCCGGGGTGATGAGCGCCGCCGCAGCGGTCGATGTTCAGAAAGCGGCGGCCCAGGCAACGCCCGACAGCCTGCTGCGAACCGTCCTCGAGCGCGGCAAGGTGATCGTCGGCACCGGCAGTACCAATGCGCCCTGGCATTTCGAGAACGACGCTGGCGAACTGGTCGGCATGGATATCACCATGGGTCGCATTCTCGCCAAAGGGCTTTTCGACGATCCGACCAAAGTCGAATTCGTCATGCAGGATCCGGCCCAGCGCATTCCGAACGTGACCACCAACAAGGTCGACATTACCATCCAGTTCATGACCATGACGGCCCAGCGCTCGCAGCTGATCCACTTCTCCCGACCCTACTACGTCGAAGGCGTCGCCTTGCTGACCCTTCCCAGTGCCGAGAACAAGACATTCGACAAGCTGCTTGCCGGCGGTTCGGCAACCCGGATTTCCATCCTGCAAAACGTGGACGCGGAGGCTAACGTGCATATCGTCCTGCCGGAGTCGCAGGTGATGCAGATAGACACGCAGGCCAATGTGCTGCAGGCCCTGGAATCGAAGCGAGTCGACGCCGCCGCCGTCGATCTGTCAACGGTGCGCTGGCTCGCCTCGCGCAATCCGGACAAGTACTTCGATGCAGGCAAGAGCTGGTTCTCGATGCTTTACGGCGCCGCGCTGCGGCAGGGCGACCTCGACTGGCTGACCTTCGTCAACCAGACCTTCACCATCGCCATGTTCGGCCATGAAACGGCACTCTACGACGCTGCGTTCAAGGATTATTTCGGACAGGAGCCGCCGGCGCGCCATCCCGGTTTCCCGGTCATCTGATGCAAGCAGGCGGAAGGGCAACGTCCTTCCGCCTCCCTCTCATCACAGCCCTCTATGACGGGGATGCATGGGTTACACCCTCAACTTCAACCTGATCTGGCGGCATTTCGACAAGCTCTGGAGCGGACTGCTGCTAAGCCTCGAGCTGGCTGTGATCTCCATCGCGATCGGCATCGTCATCGGGCTCGTTCTGGCGGTCTGGTACGTGTCGGCCGGACGTGCGGTGCGGACCATCATCGCTGCCTATGTCGAGTTCATCCGCAACGTACCGCTGATCCTGCTCGTCTATCTCGTCTTCTACGGCCTGCCCACAGTAGTCGACATCGCCTACAGCGCCCAAACCTCATTCATTGCCACGCTGTCGCTCTACAGCGGCGCCTACCTGGTCGAGGTGTTTCGCTCGGGGCTCGAGGCGGTGCCGCGCGGGCAGCTCGACGCCGGCAAGGCGATCGGCCTGACGCCATGGCAAAGGCTGCTCCATGTGCGCTTGCCGACGATGCTGCGCATAACCCTGCCGGCGCTTTCCAACACATTCATATCGCTCTTCAAGGATACGTCCGTGGCGTCGGTCATTTCGGTGCCAGAGCTCACCTATGGCGCCCAGTGGATCAACTTCAACACATTCCGCATTGTCGAGGTCTATCTTGTGGTGACGGCGATGTACCTGTTGACCGGCTATGCGCTCCTTTTCGCGCTGCGACTGGTCGAGCGCCGGTTCAAGGCGGCGCGCTGACATGCTGAGCCAGATCATCTACGCCTTGCCGTTCCTCGCCGAAGGCTTTGCCGTAACCTTGTGGGTGTCGCTGCTGGTCGTGGTGTTGTCGCTCATCGCCGGCGTGCTGATGGGCGTCGGCCTTGTCTACGGTCCGGCTCCGCTGCGCTGGGCAGTGCGCATCTTCAGCGACACCATACGCGGCATTCCGATCCTGGTGCTGATCTTCTTCGTCTACTACGGCCTGCCCGCGGTGGGGCTGCATCTGGAATCCTTTTGGGCGGCCGTACTCGCCCTCACCCTGTTCAAGACTGCACAAGTCGTCGAATATCTCAGGGGCGCCGTGGGCTCGATCCCCAAGGGTCAGTCCGAGGCGGCGATGGCGATCGGACTGACCTTTCGCCAGCGGCTGGCCTACGTCATTTTTCCGCAGGCGTTCAGGCGCTTCCTGCCACCCTGGATCAATGGCGTCACCGACGCGGTGAAGGGCAGCGCGCTGGTCTCGCTGCTCGGCATCACCGACCTCATGCAGGCGATCAACCAGGTCATCGGCCGTACCTATGAGGCAATGCCGCTCTACATCCTCGGCGCGCTCGTCTACTTCGCCGTCAACTACGCCCTCTCCTTGGCCAGCCGGCGCCTGGAGCGGCGTTTCTCCTTCATCCGGGAATAGCAAGATGTCCAACGCCTCGCCCGCAAATCCGGCGCTTCTCGATGTCTCCGACGTGTCCAAAGCCTTCGGATCCGTCGAGGTCCTGCGTTCCGTCAGCCTCAAGGTGACACGCGGCGAGGTGGTGACTGTCATCGGCCCCTCCGGCAGCGGCAAGACCACGCTGCTGCGCTGCGTCAACTTCCTGGAGAGCTACGACAGCGGCTCGATCCGCATCGACGGCAAGGAGGTCGGCTATCGCGAGACGGGAACACGCCAGCGACGCAGCGAGCGCGACCTGGCGGCGATGCGAGCCGAGACCGGAATGGTGTTCCAGAGCTTCAATCTGTTTCCGCATTTGACTGCGGCCGGCAACATCATGCTTGGCCTGCGCAAGGTGCGCGGCAAGAGCAATGCCGAGGCCCGCACCATTGCCGAGCACTGGCTCGGCCGGGTCGGCCTCGCCCACAAGGCCGACAGTCTGCCGGCCGAGCTGTCCGGCGGCCAGCAGCAGCGCGTCGGCATCGCCCGCGCCGTCGCGATGGAGCCGAAGATATTGCTTCTCGACGAGATAACCTCGGCGCTCGATCCCGAACTGGTTGGCGAGGTGCTCGAGGTCGTGCGCAGCCTCGCCGAAGATGGCATGACGATGCTGATGGTCACGCATGAAATGGCTTTTGCGCGCGACGCATCGAGCCGCATCGTTTTCATGGCGGATGGCGGCGTCAGCGCCGTCGGACCACCCGCCGAGATCCTGGCGGCCGGGTTCGACAACGAACGCCTTCGCAGCTTCCTGGCGCGGTTTCGCGCCTCGCATTTTTGACATCGGACGGCGAAAGCTGTCGCAAGGAGCTTTTATGACGCCTTACATCCGGCTCGCGGAATTGGGCCTGACACTGCCCGAGCCGCCGAAGCCCATCGCCAACTTCGTCACCTATGCCGAGAGCGGACGGCTGATCTTCCTCTCCGGCCAGGGGCCGTTGCGCGCCGATGGCGCGCTCTGCACCGGCAAGGTCGGCGAGGATGTCAGCGTTGAACAAGCCTATGATCATGCGCGTCTGACCGGCCTAAACCTGCTCGCCGTCATGCATGCGGCGGCCGGCGACCTCGGCCGCATCGTGCGCGTCGTCAAGCTGCTTGGCTTTGTCAATGCGACGCCGACATTCAGCGAGCACCCCAAGGTGGTGAATGGCTGTTCCGATCTTTTCGCCGCCGTCTTTGATACACTTGGCGGACATGCCCGTTCCGCGATCGGTGTCGGCTCGCTGCCGGGCAACATCACAGTTGAAATCGAGGCGGTCGTCGAGATCGCCGCCTGAAATCTTTCGAAACAGGATCTATAGAGATGACGACCTATGCCGCTGACCGTTCCAACACGACAATCCGCGAACGGCTCGGCCTTCGCCCGATCATTAATGTTTCCGGTACGATGACGGCGCTCGGCGCTTCGATCATCGTTCCCGAAGCGATTGCCGCAATGTCGGAAATCGCCTCGCAATGGGTCGAGATGGACGATCTGCAGCGCGCCGCAAGTACGGTGATTGCACGCCTCACCGGCGGCGAGGCCGGCTTTATCACCGCATGCTGCGCCAGCGGCATAACCATGGCGATTGCCGGCGCGATGACCGGAACCAGCCTTCTTGCGGTCGAGCGGCTGCCGGACGACACCGAGGGCCTCAAATCGGAGGTCATCGTTCAGCTTGGCCACATCGTCAATTATGGCGCGCCGATCGACCAGTCGATCCGGCTTGCCGGAGCCAAGGCTGTGCCTGCCGGCACTGTCAGCGTTACGCAGGACTATCATGTTGCCGAAGCGATCCGGGACCGGACGGCGGCAGCCCTCTACGTCGTCGCGCACCACACCGTGCAATACGGCATGCTCTCGCTCGAGGAATTCTGCGAGATCTGCCACGCCAAGGGCGTGCCGGTGATCGTTGACGCCGCCTCGGAATACGATTTGCGCGGCTTTCTGGCGCGCGGTGCCGACATTGTCGTCTACAGCGGCCACAAATTTCTCTCAGGGCCGACAAGCGGCATCGTCGCGGGCCGCAAGGGCCTGGTGCGGGCGGCCTATCTCCAGAACCGCGGCGTTGCGCGCGCCATGAAGGTCGGCAAGGAGAGCATTGCCGGCACCATGGCGGCATTGGAAGCCTGGGAACAGCGCGACCATGCCGGCATCCGCCAGCGGGAAGAAGCAGCACTGCATCTGTGGCAAGGCGCATTGCAGGGCCTGCCCGGCATCGAGGCACGTATCATTCCAGATCCGACCGGAAATCCTCTCGACCGTCTGCAGGTGTTTGTTGCGCCCGAAAGCCGCTTCACCGCCGCCGGGCTGGCCTCGGCGCTTGCCGCGGGTTCGCCGCCTGTGATCGTGCGCAATCACGAGGTCGAGCGCGGCCATTTCTTCCTTGATCCGTGCAATCTCCATTCCGGCGAGGCGGAAATCGTTGCCGAACGCCTGCGGGCGGTGTTGAGCGCTGCCGACCTGCCCACGGAGGCGATGAAATCCGCTCGCAAGCAGTCCGCCGGGGCTTTGCGCTGGCCGGACTAGCCACGACGGCTGAACCAACCTGCCTTCTCCAGTCGGGCTTCGCCAACCACCGCTGTCCCATCACAACACTGTGAATGACTGCCTTGTCCTCGAACGGGAATAAACCACCTCCTTCGCAGGTCTCCCAAGCAGACGCCATTTCCGGCGTTGCAGGAGACCGGTATGACCCACCACCACGACAATGAAGCTGACGGCATCAGCCGCCGTCATGCACTGGAATGCATGATCTGGGCCGGCACGGGAGTGCTGTGGACGATTTCGGCCGGCGTGCCGGTTTCGCTCAGTCTGCTCGGCGCGGCGCAGGCGGCAGAGGCCTTGGCCAGCGGCTTCACTTTCCTCCAGATTTCCGACAGCCACATCGGCTTCGACAAGGTTGCCAACCCGCACGCCATCGATACGCTGAAGGAGGCCATGGGCAAAATCCAGGCGCTGCCGCAAAAGCCCGCTTTCATGATCCACACCGGCGACATCACCCATTTGTCGAAAGCCGCGCAGTTCGACAACGCTGCCCAGATCATCGGCGGCGCAGGCTTCGACGTGCATTATGTGCCCGGTGAGCACGACCTGATCGATGACGGCAACGGCCAGGCCTATCTCGACCGCTACGGCAAGGGCACCAAGGGCGCCGGCTGGTATTCGTTCGACCAGAACGGCGTCCATTTCATCGGGCTGGTCAACGTCGTCAACCTGAAGGCTGGCGGGCTCGGCAATCTTGGCGCCGAACAGTTGGCATGGTTGGCCGATGATCTGAAGGCGGTCACCGCCTCGACGCCAATCGTCGTCTTTGCCCACATCCCGCTGTGGGCAGTTTATCCCGAATGGGGCTGGGGCACCGACGACGCGGCGCAGGCCTTGGCCCTGCTCAAGCGCTTCGGCTCGGTCACCGTACTCAACGGCCATATCCATCAGATCATGCAGAAGGTCGAAGGCAACGTTACCTTCCATACCGCGCGCTCGACCGCTTTTCCGCAACCGGCGCCGGGCACAGCAGCCTCACCCGGGCCGATGACGGTACCTGCCGGCCAGTTGCGAAGCCTGCTCGGCACGAGCAACGTGACGGTCAAGCAAGGCGGGCAGGACCTCGCCATCATCGACAGCACGCTGGCCTGAGGGGAAATGCGATGATCCGCTTCCTATCCCGCCTCTTGGTCGTATCCTCTGTCACATTCGGTTTGGCGGCAATCCTGACAATGATTTCCATGCCACTGAACGCGGCAGACCAGCCAATGGTCAAGATTGAGAACTTTGCCTTCACACCGGCGGTGCTGACGGTAAAGCCGGGCACCACCGTGACCTTCGAGAATGACGACGACATCCCGCATCTGGTGGTCGCCAACGATGCCTCGTTTCGCTCCAAGGCGCTTGACACCGGTGACACATATGCCTTCACCTTCAACAAAGTGGGCGACTATGCCTATTTCTGCGGGCTTCACCCGCACATGCAGGGCAGGATCACCGTCGCCCCGTGAGGATGTTCGGAAGGTTCTGCCCGGGATGCCGGGCGATGCGACGGTGTTGAACCAAGAGGCCGCGGCCGAGCGCTTTCGCGAGGTGGTTCTGCCCCATCTCGCGGATGCGCTTGTGCTTGCCCGCTGGCTGACCGGCAACGCCGCCGACGCCGAGGATGTGGTGCAGGAGGCGTGTCTGAAGGCGCATGCGGGCATCGCCGGCTATGCCGGCGGCAATGCGCGCGCCTGGTTGCTGGCGATCGTGCGCAACGCCTCTTACTCCTGGCTGGCGCGCAACCGGCCGCGCAGTATCGTCGCGGTCGGCGACCTGAGCGACCTCGATGACATGACGGCAGCATATGGCGCCGGCCTGCCGGATACGGATAGTCCTGAGGCAAACCTGATCGCCAAGGCCGACACAGCGGCACTCGAGACGGCGATCGCCGCGCTGCCGCAGCAATTTCGCGAGACCGTGGTGCTGCGCGACATCAACGGCCTCAGCTATCGCGAGATCGCGACACTGCTTGCTGTCCCGCTAGGCACGGTGATGTCGCGGCTGGCGAGGGCGCGCGGCCTGCTGATATCCCAACTTGGGAGGGCGCCATGAGTGCGCACAACGATGGACTGCCCGATGACCCGGCGGGCATGGAGCTGATGATCCATGCCTTGGTCGATGGCGAGCTCGACGCAGCAGCGGCATTGGCCCTCGAGCGACGCATTGCGGCCGATCCGGCGCTCGCCGCCGAGCATGCCCGCATCATTGCGCTGCAGACCGTTGTCGGAGGGCTGCCGAGGCCCGATGTCCGTGAGGATTTCAAGGCTCGCATCGCTGCAATCGGGACAGCCGGTACGGCGAAAGTGCTGTCGGCGCCGGCACCCGCCGCTCGAGTGCTGCCGGCGCACAGAGCGGTGCACCGATTTGGCGCGTTCGACTGGCGCGCGCTGGCGGCGTCGATCATCGTTACCGCCGTGCTGGCCAGCGGCGCGACGCAGTGGATGATGCTGAGCAGGGCGCCCGACAGCTTTGCCGCCGCGGTCGCCCGCGGCCACCGCCGCAGCCTGCTGGCCGCCAGCCCGGTGGACGTCGTCTCGTCGGACCGTCACACGGTAAAACCCTGGCTGGATGGCAGGGTCGGCCTGTCGCCGCCGGCACCTGACCTTGCCAATGACGGCTTCGCATTGCTCGGCGGCCGGGTCGAGGTGATCGCCGACCAGCCAGTGCCGGCACTGGTCTACAGGCACCGCGAGCACCTGATCACCCTCGTCGCCGCGCCCGAGGAAACCGGCTCGACAGCCGGACCGGTCGATCTTTCTGCTGGTGGCTTCTCGCTGGTCCACTGGAGCGACGGTGGCTTTTCCTACTGGGCGATTTCCGATACCGAACGGCCTGAACTTGACGACTTCGTCAACCGCTTCCGAGCAGCGGCCGCCCGATGACCACCGCCGCTATCCATTTGTGTAGCGACGGAAACGGCACAAGCGGCTTTCGCTCTCCCGCCGTCCTTGCGGCTCCCCTCGATTTCCGCTAATGCGCGCCTTTGTCGCCGGGGAGCAGAAGCTTGAACGATCAACGCGCCGACGTCGCCATCATCATGGGCAGCCAGTCCGACTGGGCGACGATGCGCCACGCCGCCGAAACGCTTGAGGCGCTTGGCATCCCGCACAAGCGGCTGATCGTCTCGGCCCACCGCACTCCCGACCGGCTCTATGAGTTCGCCAAGGGCGCCAAGGCGGCCGGCTACAAGGTGATCATCGCCGGTGCCGGCGGCGCGGCGCATCTGCCCGGCATGACGGCGGCGATGACGCCGCTGCCGGTGTTGGGCGTGCCGGTGGAATCGAAGACGCTGTCGGGCCAGGATTCGCTGCTATCAATCGTGCAGATGCCGGCCGGCATTCCGGTCGGCACTTTGGCCATCGGCAAAGCCGGCGCTGCCAACGCTGCCCTTCTGGCCGCGGCGGTGCTGGCGCTGAGCGACGAAAAGCTCGCCGCCCGGCTGGATAGCTGGCGCGCCGCGCAGACCGCCAAGGTGGCCGCCGAGCCCACGGACGCGCCGTGAGCCTGCCGGCGGGATCGAGCATCGGCATCATCGGCGGCGGGCAGCTCGGCCGCATGCTGGCGATGGCCGCCGCCCGCCTCGGCTACCGCATCGTCGTGCTGGAGCCGCAGCCGGATTGCCCGGCGGCACAGGTCGCCAACCGGCAGATCGTCGCCGCCTATGACGACGCGGCCGCGCTTAGCGAGTTGGCTGCGGCCTGTGCCGTCGTTACTTATGAATTCGAGAACGTTCCGGTTGCGGCCGCCGCGGCACTTGCCTCTACGGTGCCGGTCTATCCGCCGGCACGCGCACTGGAAGTGGCGCAGGACCGGCTGGCGGAAAAGAAATTCCTCAACGGTATCGGCATACCGACCGCGGATTTCAGCCCCGTCGACAATGACGACGAACTGACGGCTGCGCTGCAAAAGTTCGACGGCAACGGCATGTTGAAGACGCGCCGCATGGGCTACGACGGCAAGGGCCAGCGTGTCTTCCGCAATGTGGAGACGGGCGGGTCTGCCGGCACCTGCGAGGCGATGGGCAACGTGCCGTTGATCCTGGAATCGTTCGTCGCCTTCGACCGCGAGATTTCGGTGATCGCCGCGCGCGGCATCGACGGCTCGCTCGCCGCCTACGATCCGGCGTGGAATGTCCATCGCAACGGTATTCTTCACAGTTCGACGCTGCCGGCCGGAGTAAAGTCCGAGACGGCGGCTGCGGCTCAAACGGCGGCGGCAGAAATCCTGGCAGCGCTCGACTATGTTGGCGTCATCGGCGTCGAATTCTTTGTCCTTGCCGACGGTTCGCTGCTGGCCAACGAGATGGCGCCGCGCGTCCACAATTCCGGCCACTGGACGGAGGCCGCCTGCACCATCTCGCAATTCGAGCAGCACATCCGCGCCGTCGCTGGCCTGCCGCTGGGAAATCCCGCCCGGCAGTTCGACTGCATCATGGAAAACCTGATCGGCGACGATGTCCGGCGCGTTCCTGAGCTGCTCGCCGAGCCCGATCTGATGCTGCACCTCTATGGCAAGGCCGAGGCGCGGCCCGGCCGCAAGATGGGCCATTTTACCCGCGTCAGCCGCCGCAGCTAGAGCATGATCCCGAACCGAACGTCCGCGCTAGCGAAAAGCGGATCCGGTTTTCGAAGATCAAGCCGCAGGCGCGAGCGGGGATATCTGATGATACGAAACGATCCGTATCGTTTAGCCAACGCGCTTGCGGTTGACACGAGCAATGCTCCTCGTCTATGAGCCACGCACAGTTCAAAGGCGCGTCTGTGCGCCTTAATAATTCGGCCCGTGACCGGGCCCAGACCGACGGGCAAGACCATGAAGATCAAGAATTCGCTCAAGGCGTTGAAGGCGCGTCATCGCGACAACCAGCTGGTTCGTCGCAAAGGCCGTATCTACATCATCAACAAGACCGCGCCGCGCTACAAGGCGCGCCAGGGTTGAGTTTTCGGCCGGAGGCTGCGCGCCTCCGTTCGCATGATACGCATCTCACGCTAAATTCAGTTTGACGATCCGGCGTCGGGGGCTAGATTCCCGCGATGCGGATTCTTTTTGCATTTTTCACGGCTTTCCTCGTTTCCGGCGCTGTCTCGCTGCCGGCTTGGGCTGAAGATGCGGCAGCAACTGCGCCGACAGGACATCCGGTCGCCAAGACGAAACAGGCGCGGCTCGATCAGCTGTTTGCCGATCTCAAGCGCGAACGCAATGAAAAGGCCGCCGAGCGCATCGCCGGGCGCATTGCGAACGAGTGGTCCCAGTCGGGCAGCGCCTCGATCGACCTGATGATGCAATGGTCGCAAAAGGCGATCGAAAACCAGAAATTCGATGTCGCGCTCGATTTCCTCGATCAGGTGGTGACTTTGCAGCCGATCTATGCGGAAGGGTGGAACCGGCGGGCGACCGTCCATTTCATGATGAAGAACTACGGGAAGTCGATGGCGGACATCGACCGCACGTTGCAGCTCGAACCACGCCATTTCGGCGCGCTTTCCGGCCTGGCCCAGATCATGGCCGAGACCGGCCACAAGCAGTCGGCGCTTGAGGCCTGGCAGCGCGTTCTCGGCATCTACCCGATGATGCGCAGCGCCCAGGACCAGGTCGCCGCACTTTCCGAGGAGCTTGCCGGCGAAGGCATTTGAAACCAGTAAGGGAGTAGGGGAATAGGGGAGTAAGGCAGTATGTGAGTGGTCTAGATTGCACTGTGGAACGCCCTCTGGAACACATGCCACCTACTCCCCTACTCCCGCCGGCCTATCCGGCAGCCGCCGCCGACATTAGCGGCCGACTTCCGACCCGACATAGGCGATGCGCAGCATGTTGGTCGATCCCGGCGTCCTCAGCGGGACGCCGGCGGTGATGATGACGCGGTCGCCCGGCTTGCCGAAACCTTCGTCGAAGGCGATACGGCAGGCGCGGTTGACCATGTCGTCCAAGTCGCTGGCATCGGGGGAAACGACGCAATGCGTGCCCCACAATAGCGACAGCCGCCGCGCCGTGTTGAGGATCGGCGACAGCGCCACGATCGGCACCTGCGGCCGTTCGCGCGCGGCGCGCAAGCCGGTTGTGCCGGACGCGGTATAGGTGATGATCGCCGACAGCTTCAGCGTCTCGGCTATTTCGCGGGCGGCGAGCGAGATCGCGTCGGCTCCGGTCGCTTCCGGCTCCGAGCGTTGCGCGTTGATAATGCCGGCATAAGTCGGGTCGGTTTCGACCTTGGTGGCGATCCGGTTCATCATCGCCACCGCCTCCACCGGATAGGCGCCGGCGGCGGACTCGGCCGAAAGCATGATGGCGTCGGCGCCTTCAAACACCGCGATCGACACGTCCGACACCTCGGCGCGCGTCGGCACCGGCGCGGTGATCATCGATTCCAGCATTTGCGTGGCGACCACCACCGGCTTGCCGGCACGGCGCGCGGCGCGGGTGATCTGCTTCTGGATGCCTGGCACGGCTTCGAGCGGCATCTCGACGCCGAGATCGCCGCGGGCGACCATCAGCGCATCCGAAAGCTCGATGATCTCGGCCAGCCGGGCGACCGCCTGCGGCTTTTCGATCTTGGCCATGATCAGTGCCCGGCCGCGTGCGATCTTGCGCGCCTCGGCCAGGTCCTCGGGCCGCTGCACGAAGGACAGCGCCACCCAGTCGACGCCGGTCGCCAGAACCGCGTCGAGATCCCGGCGGTCCTTCTCCGTCAGCGCGCCGACGGGAAGGTCGGTGTCGGGCAGGCTGACGCCCTTCTTGTCGGAAATGGTCGTGCCGGCCACAACGGTGCAGACGATCGCCTTGCCGTTGCTGCGGACCGCCTTGAGCTCGAGCTTGCCGTCGTCGATCAGCAGGCGATGACCAGCCTCGACCGAACGCAGGATTTCGGGATGCGGCAGGTAGACCCTCGTCGAATTGCCGGGCTCGGGATTGTCGTCGAGCGTGAAGCTCTGCCCGACGGTCAGCACTTCTTTGCCGTTGGCGAACTTGCCGACGCGCAGCTTCGGCCCTTGCAGGTCTGCGAGAACGCCGATCGGCCGCCCGACCGCCTCTTCGACGGCACGAATGCGGCCGACAAGCGTCCGCATCAATTCATGGTCGGTGTGGCTCATATTGATGCGGAACACGTCGGCGCCGGCTTCGAACAGCTTCTTCAGCATCTCCTCGGACGAGGAGGCCGGACCGATGGTGGCGAGGATCTTGACCTTGCGGCTGCGTCTCATTGACTGTTTGTTCCCGGGGCGGCTGGAGCGCCATCCGTTGCGGGCTCGTCCGTCAGCTGGACCATCCAGCTTGCCTGCTCGCCCGTGTCATATTCCTGGAATCCGGCGCGCTGAAAGCCGCGGGCGACGCAATCGGTAACACCGGCGATCTTGAACTCTTTTTCGGCCACGCACATGTTGATCGGGCCATCCCAGCGTCCGCCGCGCTCGGCGTCTTCTGCATAAAGATAGTAAAACCTTGATGACAACGGTCCCTCGATCAGCGTCTTGCAGCTCGATCCTTCGATGTGCCACCAGCCTTCGGTGATCCAACCGGCTTTGGCGCGATAGCCGATGCCGACACCGACCAGGTTCTGCGTGGCGTTGCAGACCCTGAAATCGGCCCGTGCCGGCGAGGCCGAAATCACCGCGAAGAGGCCCATGGCCGGTATCAGGAGCGGCATGGCCAAGGCATGGCGCACAGGCGGCCTGCCGGCGAAACCCATCCCGAAACCCCTCAAGAACCACATTTGCATCTCTCAACGCCCCTTTTCGGAAAAGTCCGTACGCATGTCAACGCGCCGATCTGTCCATTCCAATCGATTTAGAAGGCTCTGGCGCGCTTGCGGTCGCCCCTGCTCAGTTTTTTGGCAGAAACCGTGGCGAAACAACGGCATTGCGCAAGCGTTCTCTTCGTGGAATGACGATACCACCCTCCCCGGAAGCCAGCGAACAGACCTTTCCCGCCAATGACCCGATCCACAGTTTTCGCGCCTTTCGACATCGTCGAAGGCGATCGCAAGCGCGGCATGGTGCTTCTGGCCGATCACGCCCGCCGCGACCTGCCGGAGGAGTATGGCAGCCTTGGCCTGCCGGCGGCGGAGTTCGACCGCCACATCGCTTACGACATCGGCGTCGAGACTGTAACCCGCGAACTCGCAAGTCTGCTCGGCGTTCCGGCGGTGCTTGCCAATTTTTCGCGACTGCTGATCGACCCCAATCGCGGCGAAGACGATCCAACGCTGATTCGCCAGCTCTATGACGGCACCGTCATCCCGGGAAATTATCCCATGGCGCTGGAGGAGCGCGAAAGACGGCTGGACCGCTTTTACCGCCCCTATCATGATGCCGTCGGCGCCATGATCGCGTCAGTGGCGCAAGCGTCGGCGCAAGCACCTTTCATCTTTTCGGTACATTCCTTCACACCGACCATGCAGGGCTTTGTGCGGCCGTGGCACGCCGGCATATTGTGGGACCTCGACGACCGCGTGGCGCGGCCGCTGATCGACATGCTCGCCGAGGACAACAGCCTCATCGTCGGCGATAACGAACCCTATGACGGCGCACTGCGCGGCGATACCATGTTCAGGCACGCCATCGTCAACGGCTTTGCCCATGCGCTGCTTGAGATCCGCCAGGACCTGATCGCCGACCGCAAGGGTGCCCTCGCCTGGGCCGAACGGCTGGCGCCGATCGTTGACGCGATAGATCGACGTGCTGATATACATGCGGTGAAAATATTCGGCTCGCGCACCGGGCCGGTATGATGGAGGCCCAAGGAGGCCAACAGGACATGACCGAACTCAGCGACGAACAGAAGCGCGATTTCGAAGCCGCTGCCTTCCGCCGGCTCGTCGCGCATCTGCGCGAGCGTTCCGAGGTACAGAACATCGACCTGATGAACCTCGCCGGCTTCTGCCGCAATTGCCTGTCCAACTGGTACCGCGACGCGGCGCAAGCCGAGGGTGTCGAACTCAGCAAGGAACAGTCGCGCGAGATCATCTACGGCATGCCCTATGCCGAGTGGCAGGCACTGAACCAGATCGAAGCCTCCGATGCCAAGAAGGCCGAATTCGAGGCAAGACGCCCCAGGGATCACTAGGGGAGGACTGCCGTGCCTAAGATCGATGTTGCCGACGTGCCCGGACGCAAGGGCTCATCCTATCCACCGCCGTTCGATGCACCCTGTGCCGAACGGGTGCGGCAGCGGCTGGGCAACGCCGGCGGGATCACCGACTTCGGCATCAATCTCATGCGCCTGCCGCCGGGCAACTGGTCGAGCCAGCGCCACTGGCATTCGCACGAAGACGAATTCGTCTACGTGCTTGAAGGCGAGTTGACGCTCGTCGAAGATGCCGGCGAGACGGTGCTGCGAGCGGGTGATTGCGCGGCCTTTCCGAAAGGCTCCGGCAACGGCCATCACATGATCAACAAATCGGGCGCAGTTGCGATCTATCTTGAAGTCGGTTCGCGCTGGCCCGACGACGTCACCACCTGCTCCGACATCGACATGATGAGCACCAACGCCGACGGCCGGTTTGTGCACAAGGATGGCGTGCCTTATCCCGAGCCGTAGGGATTTCGGAGCGGACCGCCGAGATGGTTGGCGACGCGAGAGGACGTAGCGCCGTACCGGCACATCACGCGCCGTCTGGTCCAAGCACTTTCGGCGAAGAGCGCTTGACTGCAAATTGAATCGATCTAATTTGCCGCGTAAAGCCATTTCCGGACCGGATTCTACCCGATGGGCGCGCAGAAAATAACGCAGATCGCGCTTCGTGGACGCTGGGCAGTGGCCGGCATCTTCCTCGCCAACGGCTTCTTGACCGGCAGCTGGGCGCCGCAGATCCCGGTGTTCCTGACCCGGCTGGACATCAGCAAGTTCACGCTCGGCCTGCTGATTCTGTTGTTCGGTGCCGGCGCCGTCACTGCCATGACCTGGTGCGGCCATCTGATCTCGAAGCATGGCTCGCGCACGGTGCTGCGCTGGTTCGGACTTGTCGGCAGCTTCGGCCTTTTGGTCGTGGCTCTGGCCCCCAACGTGCCCCTTGCAGCCGTCGCCATGTTCCTCTTCGGCGGTTCGATCGGCGGCATGGACGTCGCCATGAATGCCAATGCAGTGGCAGTCGAACGGCGGCTGTCCCGCGCGATCATGTCGTCCTCGCACGGCTTCTGGAGCCTTGGCGGTTTTGCGGGCGGCGCGCTCGGCGGGTTCGCCATCCAGAACTACGGTCACCTCACCCATGCGACAGTGGTCACGGCTCTTGCCTTTGCCGTCATCGCTATGGCGATCCGCTACCTGATCGCCGAGGACAAGCACCCGGTCGCCGAGCATCACAAATTCGCGCTGCCGGCAAACCCGCTGGTCTATCTCGTCGGGCTGATGGCGCTGCTGACGATGATCTCCGAAGGCGCGGTGCTCGATTGGGCGGCGCTGTATCTCAAGCAGGAGCTCGGCGCCGATCTTGCCATTGCTGGCCTGGCCTACGCCGCCTTTTCCGGGGTTATGGCCGTTATGCGCTTCCTTGGCGACGGCGTCCGTAACCGTTTCGGTGCCGTTACGACGTTGCGTGTCTCTGCCCTTGCCGCCGCAGCCGGCATGCTGGTGGCGGGGCTGGCGCCCTCGCCATGGCTCGCCATCGCGGCTTTTGCCTTTTGCGGCCTGGGTATTGCCAATATGGTGCCGATCATTTTCTCGGCCGGCGGCAACCAGGAAGGCATGTCGTCCGGCACCGGCATGAGCGTCGTCACCACAATGGGTTACTCAGGCATTCTGGTGGCGCCCTCGGCGATCGGCTTCATCGCCGAGCATTCGAGCTTCGGCCCGATCTTCGTCGCCCTGTCGGGGCTGCTGGTCGTCGTGCTGGTGATGGCCGGCCTCGCTCACCGCGCCGAATTCGCTGCCGAGGCAGCACCGGCTGAATAGCGCTTCAACTCCTCGTAGAGGAAATCCGCGACGCGGCGGATGCGCACACTGGTGCGCACGTCGCGGTGCATGGCCAGCCACACCGGCAGCGTCGGCAGCGGGAGGTCCGGCAGCACGGTTTCCACCAGCGCATCGCGCTCGGCGAGCGGCTGCTGGCCAAAGCCGATCCCGTTTCCCGCCCGCACCGCTTCCCAAAGCACGATCTGATTGTCGGTCCTGAAGCGGAAGGAATCGCGGGTGAGCGCGACGCCGAATTGGGCGAAGCCGCGAATGATCCCATCGCTGCGGTCGAAACCGACCAGATCGTGGTCGGCCAGATCGCGGACCTCGCGCGGACGGCCACGCCGGTCGAGATAGGATTTTGTCGCGCAGGCGCGGAGCGGAATGTCGGTCACCTTGCGGGCGACCAGTTCATTCTGCGCCGGCTTGACCATGCGGATGGCAACGTCGGCGTCGCGACGCAAGAGGTTCTCGACCTGGTTCGACGCGACGATCTCGACCTCGATGCCCGGCTCCTCGATCCCAAGCCTCGCCGTCATTTCCGGCAGCACATAGGCGGCCACCACTTCGCTGGCGGCGATGCGCACCGTGCCCTCGATCGCTTCGACCGATCCCAGCGCCAGCAGCGAAAAGGCGCTCGCTTGTTCGCTTACCGCGCGACCCCGCTCAAAGAGCGTGCTGCCTGCTTCCGTGAGCGCATAGCCGCGCCGCCCGCGCCGGAAGAGCGTGACACCGAGCGCCTGTTCCAGCTCGGCGATATGGCGGCCGAGCGTCGGCTGGCTTGCGGCAAGTTTTCTCGCCGCGGCCGACAAGCTGCCGGTCTCCGCCACGGTGACGAAACTCTTGATCAGGTTCCAATCGATATCCATTCAAAATTGAATATCAGATCGCCATCTCTAGTCAATTTTCATTCGTTTGCGAAGAGATCACAACAGGTCGTAACGCAAACACGGAGACGAACAATGACCAAGATCGCAATTCTCGGGGCAAATGGCCGGCTCGGCCGCGCGGTGGCCAAGGCCTTCCTCGATGCCGGCTACGATGTCCGCCCCGTTACTCGCAGCGGCAAGGTGCCGTCGGAGCTCAAAGGCGGCATGACGATCGCCGGCGACGCGCTCGACCGTGATGCGCTGATCCGCGCCACCGAAGGCGTCGATATCATTTTCAATGGCCTCAACCCGCTCTACACCGACTGGAGCAAATGCCTGCCGATGGCCGAGAATGTGATGGCTGCCTGCCGGGCGAACGGCGCGCTGCATCTCTTCCCGGGCACCGTCTACAATTACGGCTCGCCGATGCCGGCGGTGATCACTGAAGCCACGCCGTTTCACCCGACGACGGAAAAGGGCCGCATCCGCGTCGCGATGGAAGACCTGTTTCGCCGCGAAGCAGACGCAGGTCGGGTACCCACGATCCTGCTGCGGGCCGGTGATTTCTTCGGCGGTACCGGCAGCGGATCGTGGTTCGATCTGGTTGTTGCCGCCAAGATGACCAAGGGCGTCTATACCGCCCCAGGGCCGGTCGATCTCGTGCATGAATGGGCCTATCTGCCCGACCTGGCCAAGGCTTTCGTCAGGCTGGCGGACAATCTCGGCAAGCTCGGCTCCTACGAGGCGCTGAACTTTCCTGGCCATCCGGTAACCGATCTGCGGATCAAGGCAGCCGCGGAGAAGGCGCTCGGGCGCACGCTGAAACTGACGAAGATGCCGTGGTGGGTGCTGCGCGCCGGCAGCCCGTTCGTGGCCATGTGGCGCGAGATCGTTTCGATGTCCTATCTCCGCTTCGAGCCGCACCGGTTGGTTTCAGGCAGGCTGGAAAACGTTATCGGTTCGATCCCGCACACACCGCTGGAAGATGCAGTATCGGAAGCGCTTGAGGATATCGGCATCGCCACGATCAAGACCGCGCGGGAAGCTGCCCAATAGGAAGTTGAAAAAAGCGGATGGCCTGAGAGTCAGCCGCGGCTTGTCCGGACCAATGATGCGCTCAGATCCGGCCCATCAACAGCAGCACCAGGACAACGATCAGGATAACGCCGACGATGCCGGATGGCCCGTAGCCCCAGGACCGCGAATGCGGCCACGCCGGAACCGCGCCGATCAGGATAAGAATAAGGATAATGACAAGAATGGTGCTGATCGTCATCAGAAAATCCTCGCTTTGAGGTTGCAATGACGGAACAATGCAGAAGGCCGCCCATTGTTCCCGGGCGGCCTTTGCTTGATCAAGACGGCGATTCAGACTTTATTCGGCCGCCTTCGAGAAGGCGATCGCCGGTTCGGGGCCCAAATCGGCGTCCAGGCCTCCCGAGGACACCTCGGCCTTGCCACGCCCCAACAGGCGACTGAACCAGCCACGACGCGCACTGGGTTTGACCTTGGCGCGAGTGAACACCATCAGCATCGACGGCGTCACCACCAGCGTCAGCACGGTGGCGAAGGACAGCCCGAAGACGATCGCCGAGGACAGCGAAATCCACCATTGCGTCGACGGCGCGTTGATCGTCGTCTCGTGATGGAAGATTTCGAGGCCGAGGCCGAAGGCGATCGGAAGCACGCCCAGGATCGCCGACACTGCCGTCAGCACCACCGGGCGGGCACGTTCGCGGCAGGTCTGCAGAACGGCTTCGTATTTGTCCCAACCCTCTTCGCGCAACCGGTCGTAGGTGTCGATCAGCACGATGTTGTTGTTCACCACCACACCGGCCAGCGCGATGACACCGATGCCCGACATGACGATACCGAATGCCTCTCCCGTCAGCAGCAGCCCGAGGAACACGCCGATCGTCGCCATGACCACGCAGGACAGCACCAGCCAGACGCTGGTGAACTTGTTGAACTGCGCCAGAAGCACCAGGAAGATCAGGAAGATCGCGGCGCCGAAGGCTTTGCTGAGGAACGCGCTGGCCTCGGCGCTGTCCTCGTTCGAACCGGCGAGCTTCCAGCGAATGCCGCTGCCGAGGTTCATGTCTGCGACAGCTTTGGTGACCTCCTGCTGAACGGCAGCCACCTGGGCGCCGGCAGCGACATTGGCCTGGACGACCACCGTTCGCGCACCGTCGATGCGGTTGAGGATGCCGACCGTCGGCTCCGGCTTGCGCATGACGAAGTTCGAGATCGGCACCGAGCCTTGCGCGGTCTGCACCCGCAGCTCGTCCAGCGTGGACAGCGTGCGCCGATCCTCGAGCAGGCGCAGTCTGATGTCGACCGCATCATCGGCGCCGGCGGGCCGGTACTCGCTGAGTTTCAGCCCATTGGTCACCAGTTGCACGACCGTCCCGACCGCGGTCGGGCTGATGCCGTACTGCGCCGCCTTGGCGCGATCGACCTCGAGCGCCCAGTCGACGCCGGGCGG
>NZ_JBVVQF010000027.1:25000-92209 GCF_055811815.1 Mesorhizobium sp. WSM4836 | reverse complement strand
GAGTTGACGGCCTTGATTGACATCATCGGGCCTTCGAAGGTCGACATCCCGTAGAAGGCGATGGCCATGACCATCATGCGGATGATCGGGTCGGTGCGGAGCTTGTCCCAGGCGCCCGAGAGCGTCATCAGGCCGTTTATCATGCCGCCCCACGAGGGCATCCAGAGCATGATCGAGAACACCATGCCGAGTGTCTGGGCCCAGTCCGGCAGGGCGGTGTAGTGGAGGTGGTGCGGACCGGCCCAGATGTAGAGAAAGATCAAAGCCCAGAAGTGGATGATCGACAGCCGGTAGGAATAGACAGGTCGGTTGGCCTGCTTGGGCACGAAATAATACATCATGCCGAGGAAGCCGGCAGTGAGGAAGAAGCCGACCGCGTTGTGGCCGTACCACCACTGCGTCAAGGCATCCTGGACGCCGGAGAAAGCTGAATAGCTCTTTGAACCCACGAACGAGACGGGCATCGATAGATTATTGATCACATGCAGCATCGCGATCGTCACGATGAAGGACAGATAGAACCAGTTGGCGACGTAGATGTGCGGTTCCCTGCGCTTCAGGATGGTGCCGAGGAACAGGACGAGGTAGGCGACCCACACAATGGTCAGCCACAGGTCCACATACCATTCGGGCTCGGCGTATTCGCGGCTTTCGGTGATGCCGAGCAGGTAGCCGGTTGCCGCCATGACGATGAACAGCTGATAGCCCCAGAACACGAACCAGGCGAGATCGCCGCCGAACAGTCTGGCACGACAGGTGCGCTGCACGACATAAAGCGACGTGCAAAGCAGCGCATTGCCGCCGAAGGCAAAAACCACGCCGGAAGTATGCAAAGGCCGCAAGCGGCCGAAGTTGAACCAGGGCTCGATGTTAAGATCCGGGTAGGCAAGCTGCAGCGCGATGACCACGCCGACCAGCATTCCCACCACGCCCCAGAACATGGTGGCGATGGCACCATAGCGGATCGGCCCATCCATATAGGCGGACGGATCGATTGCTGTGGGAGCTGTGAAGCTCGTGTTTCGAAGAAGGATGGTGATAAAGCCAAGCAGCACGATGAGCAGCACCCACATGTGCTGCCGAAAAGGTTCGTCCACACCAAAGCCGGCAGCCACCACCGCGACAAAGGCGAAAAGGCCCAAAGCGACGATTTCTGTGCCGAACTTCATGATATGTCCCCGAGGTCGGATTCCGATGCGCGGACGCCAATCCGCATCGATACCAATTCAGCAGTCTCCCAATCGCCGCCTTGATCCATGTCAAAGCCATTTGCTTTTGGATTGGGCAGCTTTGATCTCGCAAACGATCAGGAGGCTGTCCTTGAACAGGGAGAGGGAACCGTCGCGGTTGGAAACAGTCCGCGACAGTTCGATATCCGGCAGAGAGGCGGTTCCAGCGGCGTTGATGAAACGCGCGCATCTGGACAAGCTGCAGCTCTGTGATGCCCTGGAAAGAATCGCCGACACCTTGCCGAATGTCGACCGCCTGAAGTGCCTTGGCACAGCCAACGCGATCGTCCCGTTGTTGCGCAACATTCATCAATATGAAGAGACGATCATCTTTCCCGCCTACGAGGCCTCTGCCGCTGGCAGCGATGCCAACCTTGCCTCGGTCCGACGGCTGCGCGCCGAGCATGTCGAGGACGAGTGCTTTGCCGGTGAGGTGACTGAAGTCCTGCTGGCGATCGGCCACGGCGAGAGGTTGCAGAACGCGGAAGCCGTCGGGTTCATGCTGCGCGGATTCTTCGAAAGCTTGCGCCGGCATATCGCGTTCGAGCGGGAGCACGTCTTGCCCACGATCGGGATGGCCGACGAGCACTAGGCGCCTGAACGCCGCTCCAGCCGGCTCAAGTTGTCCACGCTCACGTGCCGATTGTTCTCGATCCGGATCACGCCGTCCGTTCGCAGCCTGGTCAACTGGCGGCTAACCGTTTCGATCGTCAGGCCAAGGAAGTCGGCGATGTCGGCGCGTGTCAGCGGCAGGTCGAAACTCGCCGACCTGGCGGCTGGATCAATCGTGGGATCGATGTTCTTCGCGATCATCAAGAGAAAACTCGCCACCTTTTCCGAAGCGGTCTTGCGCCCCAGCGTCAGCATCCAGTCGCGTGCATGGTCGAGCTCGTTCAGCGTTTGCTTGAGCAGGCGATGCTCGAGCTCCGGTGATTCCTTCAGCATCCGTTCGATAGCCGCTTTTGGAAATGAGCACAGGGAAACAGCTGTTGCGGCTTCCGCGTTGATTGCGCTTTCCACCTTGAACGGCCGTCCCAGAAAGTCGGGCGCAAACTGGAGGCCGACGATCTGCTGGCGACCATCGGAAAGGCTCTTTGTCAGCTTCACCACACCCGAAAGCACGTTCGAATAGCTGTCGACGGTCTCTGCGTCGCCGATCAGTTCGAACCCGGGGTCAACGCTGTGTCTTGATGAGGTCCTGGCGAGTGCGACCAACTGGTCGGGATCGAGCGCACCGCAGATACCGCGATGCCGTGCCTCGCAAGACTGGCAAAGTACTGGACTGCCGGAACTGTGAACATCTTGGCGCACTGTCATCATGATCGTCCGAACATTCAAAGTACCGGCAAGATAGCACCGGCGGCTGCAAATCTCTTGCGGCCGTTTGTCCGCGGAGGGCCTTGACCGAAATCAAGGCGGCGATGGGGACCTGCAGCCAGGATTCAACTTTGTAAGGATAACGGAAGGCGACATGCGACCGGAATTGGCTGCCAGACTCGGCGAGAATGTGCCCCGCTACACCAGTTACCCGACCGCGCCCCATTTTCACGCGGGCGTCGATGCCGCCGTTTGTCGTGGCTGGCTGCAGGCCCTCGAAAGTGGCGGCGGGATCTCGCTCTATCTGCACATCCCCTATTGCGATAGACTCTGCTGGTTCTGTGCGTGTCATACCAAGCAGACGCGCCACTATGAGCCGGTAACGGCTTATCTGCGCTCGCTATGTGCGGAGATCGCGACGGTTGCGGGTCTCGTCAGCGGCAAGGGGCATGTCCGCGCAGTCCATTTCGGCGGCGGTTCGCCCACCATGCTGAAGCCCGAGGACATGGTGGCTCTTAGTGCGTTTGTGCGGGACAGGTTCGACTTTGTCCCGGACACGAAAATCAGCGTCGAGATCGATCCCAACGACATCGACGAGGCGCGCCTCGATGCACTGGCCGAAATCGGCATGACCAGGGCAAGCCTTGGTGTGCAGGATTTTGACCCGAAGGTGCAGAAGGCGATCAACCGCGAGCAGAGCTTCCTGCAGACCAAGACAGTTGTCGACGGAGTTCGTTCACGCGGCGTCGGTTCCGTCAATCTGGACCTGCTCTACGGCTTGCCGCACCAGACCAGCTTGAGCGTCTGTTCCACCGTAGCGCAGGCGCTGACCCTGAAACCAGACAGGATGGCGCTGTTCGGCTACGCGCATGTGCCCTGGTTCAAGAAGCACCAGACGATGATCGACGAAGCGTGGCTACCTGGCCCCACGGAGCGGTTGGCCCAATCGCAACTCGCTGCGCGAGCGATTGTGGACAAGGGATATGAAGCGATAGGGCTCGATCATTTCGCCAAGCCAAGCGATGCGTTGGCGCAAGCAGCCCGTACAGGGACCTTGCATCGCAATTTCCAGGGCTACACCGAGGATCGCTGCGAGACACTGATCGGGCTTGGCCCTTCATCCATCAGCCGTTTTCGCCAAGGCTATGTGCAGAACATGCCGGCGACCGCGGAGTACAGTCGGATGGTTGCAGGGGGCGGACTGGCCGCGGTGCGCGGCATCGCGTTTTCCGATGATGACTGCGTCCGCGGCTGGATCATCGAGCGACTGATGTGCGATTTCGGCTTTTCGGCGATCGGGCTGGTAGAGCGCTTCGGCGAGCGTGGCCAGCGGCTCCTTTTCAAGGCAAGTTCCCTGGCGATTAACGATCCGGCCCGGTTGCTGGAGCTCGATGGCGACAATTTCGTCGTCCCGGCGGAAAGTCGCCCGTTTGTTCGCAGCATCGCAGCAATGTTCGACGCTTATCTTGAGAGCGGCAAGGGCAGGCATTCGGTGGCAGTTTGAGCGCTGCCGCGGTCAGAAATGCTCGCCGGCTTTGAACGGGCCGATCCGGGTCCCCGCCGCGATCAGGTACGCGGTCGACCAGCCTATCAGCAGGAATCCGTTCACCCCCTCAAGTGCCGCCAATATGCGCCATGCGTGAGCGGGCACGATGTCACCGTAGCCGACCGTCGAAAAGGTGATGGTGGAAAAGTAGAGTGCGGTTTCGAAATCGGCGAAGATATCGAGCAGCCGATAAAGTCCGGCCCAAACCCAGACCTCCGCCGTCATCACGGCGAAGAGCCCCATCACCACGCTGATCATCGCGACGGTTCGGCTGCGGTGCCCATGCATGCGAAATCGCGCCACCAGATGTCCCATCGCGCGGGTGACTGCAATAAGGCCAAATGTGTGAATTACTATCGTCAGGCTTATGACGATCGTACCGACGAAGAGGTTGAGAGCCATCCAGGGAAATTAGGAAATTCGAGCCAAGCTTCCTTGCGCGAAGTCAATCCGGCCGGGTTTCGCCGATGCCTGCTGGTTCGCCATACCCGTCACAACGGGAGCGAGACGAAAGAACATCGCCAGCTTCAGGCTTGTCGCGATCCGTTCAGCGCGGTCGACGAACACCGTAGCCGTTTCCGGGACGAAGAGTTCGACCGCCGTCTGCCGGAACAAGGCCGCCGGCGACCCATGCATGATTTCGTCCATCGTCGCATCGTCGCTGAATTTGCGTTTTATGCCGCTTGCCCGCGTTTGGAGAGCGACATCCTGCTGCTGGTTTCACGGATGTTCGTTGCGCTGAGGCAAACAAGAAGCAGTTCGGCCTACCTCACGCCTGAACGACGCAGATCGTCGACCGCGTCAGGAATCTCTTCTCCCGCCCATTGTCGAGCGAGAACATGCCGCCGCGGCCAGGCACCACATCGATAACAAGATTCGTATGCTTCCAGGCCTCGAATTGCGAAGCTCCGATGTAGAACGGCGCGCCTTGGATGTGGCCGAGCAACACATCGTGATCGCCGATGATGAAACCGGCACGTGGATAGCACATGGGCGACGAGCCGTCGCAGCAGCCGCCGGATTGATGGAACAGCACCGGTCCATGCTCGGCAACGATCTCCGCGATCAGTTCGAGCGCTGCCGGCGTTGCCGTGACTTTCGCATGCATGGCTTTTCCGATTTTTACCCTGGGGCGCGGCCCCGCGCGGGGCCGCGCAGTAGACGAAAAGACGATCAGAAGAAGCCAAGCTTTTTCGGGCTATAGCTGACAAGCATATTCTTGGTCTGCTGGTAGTGGTCGAGCATCATCTTGTGCGTCTCGCGACCGATGCCCGACTGCTTGTAGCCGCCGAAGGCCGCATGCGCGGGGTAGGCGTGGTAGCAATTGGTCCAGACCCGGCCGGCCTGGATCGCGCGGCCAAAGCGGTAGGCGCGGTTGCCGTCACGCGTCCAGACACCGGCTCCAAGGCCGTAGAGCGTGTCGTTGGCTATTGCCAGCGCGTCCTGGTCGTCCTTGAAGGTCGTGACCGAAACCACCGGTCCGAAAATCTCCTCCTGGAAGATGCGCATCTTGTTGTTGCCCTTGAACACCGTGGGCTTGACGTAATAGCCACCCGCCAGGTCACCCGGCAAAAGATTGCGGGTGCCGCCGGTCAAAACTTCCGCGCCTTCCTGACGACCGATGTCGATGTACGACAGGATCTTTTCCAACTGCTCGGACGAGGCCTGGGCACCGATCATCGTCGCCGGATCGAGTGGATCGCCCTGCACGATTGCCTCGACACGCTTGAGGGCACGTTCCATGAACCGGTCGTAGATCGACTCGTGGATGAGGGCGCGGCTGGGGCAGGTGCAGACTTCGCCCTGGTTCAGGGCGAACATGACGAAGCCTTCGATCGCCTTGTCGAAGAAGTCGTCGTCCTCGGCGACGACATCCTTGAAGAAGATGTTGGGCGACTTGCCGCCCAGTTCCAGCGTGACCGGGATCAGATTCTGGCTGGCGTATTGCATGATCAGGCGGCCCGTCGTGGTCTCGCCTGTAAAGGCGATCTTGGCAATGCGCGGCGAGGAGGCGAGCGGCTTGCCGGCCTCGAGGCCGAAGCCGTTGACGATGTTGAGCACGCCCGGCGGCAGCAGATCGCCGATAAGATCGGCCCACAGCAAAATGGCGGCCGGGGTCTGCTCGGCAGGCTTCAGGACCACGCAGTTTCCGGCGGCAAGTGCTGGTGCAAGTTTCCAGCAGGCCATCAGCAGCGGAAAGTTCCATGGGATAATCTGTCCGACCACGCCGAGCGGCTCGTGGAAATGATAGGCGACGGTATCGTCGTCGATCTGCGAAAGGCTGCCTTCCTGACCTCGTAGGGCGCCGGCGAAATAGCGGAAATGGTCAATGGCGAGCGGCAGGTCGGCCGCGGTCGTTTCGCGGATCGGCTTGCCATTGTCCCAGGTTTCGGCGCACGCGAGCAGATCGAGGTTTTCCTCCATGCGGTCGGCGATGCGGTTGAGGGCGAGCGACCGCTCGGCCACGCTGGTGCGGCCCCAGGCGCCCTTGGCGGCGTGTGCGGCATCCAGAGCCGCCTCGATGTCATGGGCATCCGAACGCGCCACTTCGCACAGCAGCTGACCGTTTACCGGCGAGTGGTTCTCGAAGTAGCGGCCGGAGTGCGGCTCGGCCCATTTGCCGCCGATGAAGTTGCCATAGCGCTTGTCGAACGGCGCCTTGACCGCGCGTGAGAATTCTACCTTGTTCATGTGTCTTCCTCCCAAAGTCGACGCCGCGGGATGCGACGTTTGGGAAGGGAGATTTGCGATTTTCGCCTTTATTGTCACCGTGGCGAGGACAGTAGCCGGGCGCGGTGTGTCGCAGAATTGCGACAGTCATGTGAGGTTTCGAATGGTCAGTGGGACCTGTGGACGTCTAGGCGGTTGAGCTTGCGGTGAAGCGTCGCGCGGCTGATGCCAAGGGCCTGAGCCGCAGCCGATACGTTTCCGTCTGCTCGCGCCAGCGCCCGCTGGAGAACGCCGCGCTCCGCCTCGGCGAGAACTTCGGGGCCGCTCTCAGCCCAACCGAGCAGATCGGCCGCTGGCATCGGCTTGTCGAGACAATGTTGGGTAATTCCAAGCGCCAGGCGAGCCGATCGGGTCGCGCCGACCACAAGGTCATCCGCATCAACCGCGATCAGCGCGCCGGAGCCCTTGTCGGTCACCGGCGCCAAAAGAATTCGCGCCTTGGGAAACGCCATCCTGAAGTTCTCCGCTTCGATCCGACGCACCGCATCGACCACGGCCACCGAGATAAGACTGGCGAAGGCCTCGGTCAGATCGGCCCGGCAGGAAGACACGTCAAGCGCAGCCACAAGATCTCCCCGGTGATCGTAGATCGGGGCCGTGGTGCAACTCAGCCCCGTGTTGCGCGTGTGAAAGTGCTGGTCGCGATGGATTGTCAGCGCTCGCTGTTCCACCAGGCAGGTGCCGATCCCATTGGTGCCCTGGCTTTCTTCGTTCCAGACGGAGCCCGTCCACAAGCCCCACGAATGAAAAGTTTCGTCGTCTACGGGCGCGCCGCGCCGTTCGACCGGCACGCCGTCATGATCGGCGAGAAGCACGCAGCAGCCAACGCCGCCGACAGCAAGATAGAGACGGTCCAGGCTGGATTGGGCGGCCCGGACGAGCGGTCCAATACGCTGCCGGGCCTCGAGCAACTCCAGCTCCGTCAGGTAGCGTGGCGGCCTGCAATCGGCGGGATCGAGCCGGTGCAAACTGGAAGAGCGTCGCCAGGAGGCGACCAGCGCGGACTTCGCGGCGGCGTCCGAAGCGATCGCGGCCTGAATGCGGTCGGCATGACGACCGGACAAATCCTCGTGCATGCTCATCCTCCCTTTCAGCTTCTGGAGCAGCCTGCCTCAAAACACGCAACATTGGCATAGCACCAGGTTCCGCCTTCAATCACCACACTGTCAATTCGACAGAAGCACCAGAAGGGACATCCTCTATGTTCCCGTCAGCTAGTGGTGTTTGGCAGTTCGACAGTCATTCTTGCCAGTGCACCTTTCGGTGTCGGTGCCCCAAAGCCTACAAGCACGAATTAGGAATTCATTGATCGAGGGCAAAGACGAACCACTGTGTTCAGCCGCCGTACCGTGCGGAACAATACGGGAAGGTTTCTGGTGTTGGCCCCACGAAGCAAGGATCAGATCCGGGCTCGGGTTCATCAAAATCAGTGCTATCAAAGCGTGCTCGCCCGGCACCAGTTCAAAAGGAAGCATCGGTTGCGCGCTGGCGATTCCGCAGTTCGCGATCCTGTCGTCCGATGCAGCCGGCTCGGAGACCATTAGTCCGTGAGACGAACTCGGCCTTTAGGTCATACTAAGGATGAGGTCGAACTAGGAGGGGGCGCTAACCGCTAGATTGGGACCGTTCGGCTCGTGAGCGAATAAAAAGGCACGAGTTTCGCCGGGAAATCGCTCTGGACTTCATGGAATACCTTGTGGCACATACGCGGCCCAGGAGCCACACAGGAGTCGCGAGGTCTCGAAAAGACCGCGTCCCGGCTTGGTGGTTGAATGCGGGTGTGGTGGAATTGGTAGACGCGCTGGACTCAAAATCCAGTTCCGAAAGGAGTGTCGGTTCGAGGCCGACCACCCGCACCACGTTGCATTTCGTAATCAGGACGTTTGGTTTCAGTCAGGCTAGCCGGCCATTCGTATCGCGGCAGGTGCGCCACTTACCGCCGGAAGCGCGGCGTCCAGCGCTCGACCAAGTTTCCTCTTCGTCCTCTTCATCCGGTTCATCGTCCTGGCGATCTTCGGTGAGACGAGTGCCGTGAGAACCATTCCGTACCGTCCCAGCCCGACGGATTCTTCGGAGAGTTCAGCCTTGGTCATGCCGCCGAGCCGATCCCTGACGTCGGCGGCATCGGCGACACGTTCGCCGCCGAGCACGCGGCCGGGCTGTGCTGCGAAGCGGACGGTCGCGGTACCCGACGGCAGGGGCGGGCCTTTGCGCAGCCAGTCGAGCTTGGGGAGGGATTTCATCGCCTCTGAGAGGAAGCAGTAATCCTTCCTTACCCCACGCACTAAGGCGTGCCGGGTCGCGGTCTCACGGGCGATGCGCCACCAACCTCCGCCGTCAGCGCTGGTATAGCCGAACCGGACATTCCCCGGGTTGAGGCGCCGGTCGCGCTCGGCTATGCACATGGCATGACAACGACCGATGATATTGTCAGGCCGCTTTTACTTACCGCCGGCCTTATTGTCCGCTTCTGGCCGCAACTGCTACTTCTGGGCGCCATCGGCTATGTAGCGCGCGACCTCCTGCTCAACGCGGCAGTCACGGTAGGCCTCGTCAATCCTCTCGGCGGGATGGTCGTGCTTTCGCTGGTGGTGTTGACCAAACTTCTGGTCATCGTCTCGATGTTCGCCGCCCTGCGCCCGGGACTGCCGGCACTCGCCTCGCTCCGCCAGATGTCGGCAAGCGGAGCGCAACAGGAGAAAACGTCCCGGCCCGCCGACCACTTGCTGGCGGTGACCGCCGCCGCCATTTTGCCCTTCTTCGCCTATTATGCCGCCTGGGGATTCCTCGGCGACAGTGTGCGCGAATATTCGCGGCTGGCGCTCGAACGCATTCCGCTGGGCGAAAGCGCCAATATTTTCGGCCTGCTGCGCTCCAGCGGCCTCATTGCTTCCATTGTCGGCTGCTGGTTGGTCCGCTGGTTCGCCAAACGCATGAACAAACGCGCGCGCCGGCCTTACTGGCGGCTGCTCGTCGTGGCGGCGGATGCAAGCTGGATTTTCATCGGGCTCTACGCGCTCGATATCTGGAAGGACGAGTTCATCGCTTGGATCGGGGCCAGCACGCTGCGCAGCGAACTCAGCATGGACGCAGGATCGCTTGTCCTGTCGATCGCCGCTCACGCCGGCGAACGCTTCACGCCGGTCGAGTTCAGGCAGCCCGGCACCCTGGACCAGGCGCAAAGCCTGTTCTTCTACGCACTTCTGCCAATGGTCTGGCTGGCCATGGCGGCGATCATCAACGGCTACGAACTGACGGCCGCTTCGGCAGCGGCCGCGCCGCCGCCGTCGCGCGGATCCACCTGGCGCAAATGGTTGAGCGACTTCATCACGCATTTCCTCGGCGGGTACCGGTCGCGCTATGCGCCGATTTGGACCTGTCTCAAGCTCACGCTCGGCGCGGGGCTCGCGACCCTACTCACTCTCGTCGTCGCCTATCGGCTGATCGGCTGGCTTGGCGCCTGGCTGTGGTTCGGCGCGACACGGACGCTCGGCGCACCAGACCTCGCTACATGGCAGGTCGTCTTCAGCGTCGCCAGCATGTTCATCGGCAGTCCGAGCGACCTCGATGGCGGTATAGTGCTCGACGCCTTGAGAATCGCGCTGCTGGCGGCGGTGCTTGAACATGCGGTGGCGGCGCAACGGCAGCCGCTGGGGGTGGCTACCTGAAGAGCAGATGGCGCGGCCTGGCGTTCGCCAGCGTGACCCACAGCACCAGGCCGCTTGCCGTCGCCGGAATGACGAAAGTCTCGGCCATGCGCGCCGTGCCGCGTGTGCCGGCACCCTGGAAGGCCGGCCCGCCGCAACGGGGCTTGTCGGCTGCCTCGGGATACATCTTGCTCACGACGGGCGGGGTCAGGAAGGCAGGCAGCCAGCGGCGGCCTTCGGCGTCTATGAGCACGACCGCGCAGGGGCTTTCTGCGAGGAGATTGGGATCCTCGATTCTCGCCTCGAATTCGGCCAGCACCACGGCTTCATCGGCCGAGCCGCCGGGCAGACGCGACAGTGTGGTCAACCGCCATCCGGCCCCGGCATAAGGCTGCGACTCACCCCTGTCGACCGCGACCGGGTCGCGGTCGCTGCCGGACCGCCATGCCTCCAGGCTTTCCCAGGAATGCACCAGCACTGCGACCGGCAGGGCGAAACCCAGCCCAGCGAGGCTCAGCCAGTAGCGGCATCTTTCGGCACGGGAAATGGCCTCCGCCATCAATCGGTCTCCAGCATCCAAGGCGTCGGTGCATCGCTTCGGCGGATCGTCACGGCGCTGCGGATGTCGCCCAGCGCAAGTTCGGTGATTGCCACCCGGACCTCTTCACCGAGTGGCGTGAATGCCGATGGCGCGACCAGCACGGTTCCGCCCGCAAGGTCGCTTTCCCGGACTTCGAAAGCCATGAGCACAGGCTTTGGCAGTCCCGGCTCCAGCCGCTCTGCCGCTAGCATTGCCGGCATGGTGGAAATGCGCTGGCTGAGGGAATAGCGCACGCCGCTTGGGCCGAGCCATTCGGCGGAAGTCAGGGTCAGGCTCTCGCGTTTTGCTTCGGCCGCGGCCTCGACCAGGACCCAGACATCGGAAGTGGTGTAGGTCCGGGTCTGGCCAAAACGTTCGGTCCTCACCGTACGCGCAAGATGCACGTCGCCGACGGCCAGCGCGAAGACGCGTGCATCCGTGCGCTTACCCTGCTCGCCGGCAATCGAGACAGGCGAGGTGATGTCGCTGTAGAGCGGAGTGGTCCGCTGCATGGCGTAGAGGATCGCCGCCGCGAAGATGATCGCGCCGGCTTCCTTGAGACCTGCCCTCATTGCGCCGACCCGGCCATTTCGGTCTTTACCGGCAAGTCCACGATCGCGACCGGATCGCGGTCGAACCAGCCCGAGGCTCCATAGAGATTGTCACGCCGTTTGTAGATCTGGCTGCCGACCACGACATGCAGGTCCTGCGGCAGCGGCCGCGCCGCGGGCCACTCCCAGGCGGCGATCATGCGTTCCGGTATGCCCGGATGGACGCCGCTTGCGATCCATTTGTCGCGTGCAAGATAGAAGGCCGGCGCCGGCAAGTCCGCGATCGGCGGGTCGATGTCAAACATTGACGCGAAGACGTTGCTGGTCGATGCCGAGCGGTTGTCGAGATCGAATTCGATCATCAAAAATCTCTTCGGCTGCGACGACTCCATTCCTGTCGGCGGAACCGAGCCGGTTCGGGCACCGTGAAACGTAATGATCCAGCGCCCGGTGTCGATAGGCTCGCCCGCCGCGACCGTCGGAGTTGGCTGCGGGTTGGATGCTTCATACACAGTCATTGCGAATGACGCGGCGGCCGCCGCGAGGCCACCAAGGCCGGCGACGAGAAACGCGAAAAGACGCTGCCGCAAAGTCGATCGCTGTCCGACGGACATGTCTCCTCCCGCGAACTATCCACCAGACCCGAGCTCCGGATGCAACCTGGAGAGGTAAACTATGCGGTAACATTATGGCACAACGCGAAACAGCTTCGTCTTGGATCGTGCTGCAGCCCGGCCCCGCCGCGACGCCTAGAGCGGTTCATTCGTTTCACGGAAACGCCGAACCGCTCTATCTCTTTGTTTCTGCGCAATTCCGGACGGAAAAACCGTTCCACACTTTTCCTGGAATTGCCTTAGCGGAGGGCCGCCACGACGTCGGCGAGGTCGGGCCGCTTGCCATTGCCGGCGCGGCGCAATTGCACCTCGACGGGCTTGCCGTCGGATTGGTCGCAGTAGAAGATGGGCCCGGGCCGCACCCATTTGTCGCCCCACTCGGTCAGCGCGATAATCACCGTTTTGAATTCCAGCCCCTTTCGGGTCAGGACGTATTCGGCCTGCTCACCGGCGGCGCCCGGGCGACGATCCATCAAGCCGGCTTCGACAAAATCCTCGAGGCGCTTGGCCAGAATGTTGGTGGCGATCCCCAGGCTCTTCTGGAATTGCGAAAAGCGCGTGTAGCCGCCGAATATCGCGTCGCGCAGGATCAAGAGGCTCCAGCGCTCGCCGACCAGTTCCAGGGCGCGCGAGGCCGAGCAGTTCTGTTTTTCATAGAGACGACCAAGCATGGTGTGAACATACCCTGTTGACTTGCATCATGCAAGTATGCATTGTGCTTGCATGATGCAAGCGAAAGTGGTCGCTCAACTCATCGCCCGAGATTTCGGGTGTCCATCAATCATCAGATCCAGACAGGAGATATGTCATGAAAAAGCAAGAAGATTACACGACGTCATTTGTCGTTGAGCAAAGCCCGCAAGAGGTCTTTACGGCGGTTGTCAATCCGCGCGCCTGGTGGTCCGAAGACATCGATGGCGATACCGAGAAGCTCGGTGCGATATTCTACTATCACTTCAAGAATATTCACCGCGGCACCTTCAAGGTCACGGAGCTTGTGCCCGGCAAGAAGGTTGTCTGGCATGTCGTTCAGAACTACTTCAACTTCGTCAAGGATACGACAGAGTGGACCGGCACGGACGTGGTCTTCGATATCGCGCCGACCGACAAGGGAACCAAGCTGCGTTTTACCCATGTCGGGCTGAAGCCGAGTGAAGAATGCTACGACGTCTGCCATGATTCGTGGCGCTTCTATGTCGCGAGTCTTCGCGACCTGATTTCGACGGGCAAGGGGCAACCCAACAAAGGCGAAGAGAACGCCAATCCGACGGTCGTGCCGCGAAACGAGAACATCGGCCTCGAGCGCAATGCGGCAGGCGATGGCGCCGAGATGATCGTCATGACGACGGCAGCGGCCAAGCCCGGCATCGAGAGCAAAGTGCGGGATGCCCTGCGGGACGTAGCGGGGGCGGCCCGCAAGCAAAGCGGATGCATCGACTACAGCGTCTTTCGCTCGGAGGCAGAGCCCAACGTTACCATCTGCGTCGAGCGCTGGGCATCGAAGCAGGAGCGCGACGCTTTCCTGGGCTCGGCGGACGCGAAGAATTTCGTTTCGGCCATAACCGGCGCCTTCCTGGAGCGTCCTTCGCCCATCTCCTACACGAGACTGGAAGTCGGGTCCTAGTCGCAAGGGTTCGCCCGGCGACGGCGCCGGCTGCCCTGCAGCAGTGCAAGGGGGAGACGGCGTCCAAGCATGGAACAGAAAACTACAACATGATGCAAGAACTAATAGCTTGCATTCATGCAAGCAGGAGGAGAGATCGCCGTGCCGAAATCGATGGAAGTCACAGACAAAGCCGTTCTCGTGACCGGGGCCAACCGCGGCCTCGGCAAGGCGCTTGTCGAGGAAATATTGAAGCGGGGTGCGAAGCGCGTCTATGCCGGCGCGCGCAAACCGCTCGCCCACGCGGATCGGCGTGTCACGCGGCTGATCCTGGACGTGACCGACACGGCGCAGATCGGGGCGGCTGTCGAGCGGATCGGGTCTCTCGATATCCTCATCAACAACGCCGGCATCGGGCTCCATGACGACCTTGGCGATCGTGCCGCGCTCGAGCGACACCTCGCCGTCAACCTGCTCGGCGTGCATGGCGTAACCCACGCATTGCTGCCGCTGCTCACGCTTTCGCGCGGCGCCGTGGTCAACATCCTGTCGGAAGCGGCTCTCGTTCCCTTCCCGATTATTCCCTCCTATTCGCTGTCGAAGGCCGCCGCGTTCTCCATGACGCAGTCGCTACGTGCTCTCGCCGGGGCTCGTGGCATGAGCAGAGACGCCGACATACCGAAGAGCTCCGCGGAGAGCGTCGCGAGAGGTATTCTGGACGGCATGGCGCGAGGGGAGGAGGAAATTTTCCCCGATCCAAAATCGGCATCAATGGCCGAGGGCTGGCGCGGCAGCGCGTTCAAGGCGCTCGAACGCCAGATGGCGGCTTTCGTCCAAGCCATGCCCGCCAAGCCATAGGGCGGTCGCCGCCGCCATCGCGAGCAACATCATGCTGTTGAACGCAACTTCCCCGTTTTCACCAGCGGATCACGACGACTTTCTCGGTCCCGTTGGCGAGTTCGACAGCTTCGGTGCCGTCCGGTTTGCGGCTTTGGATTCTGGCGCTCCCGACAGCTTCAACGCCAGCAACGTTGACTGCGAAGGCTTCATCGATTTCTGCGGCACAGACCAAGGTGTCCGGCGGCAGGTCCTTTATTTGATCCAACAACTCGCGAAGCTTCATGGCCGAATCTCCTTGCGACGGCAGGACTGAGGAGCAGCACGCTTTCGCCGCACATTCGGAACCATGTCCCTTGAGAAAGGTTCCCGATGAGGCGGAGACCCCGCAATGGGACGCGCACAGCGATCCGCCCGTGGCGATGTGCTCGCGCCGTACCAAGCATCTCTCTCTAATCCTCCTAACGCTGCCGGCGCAATTCCTTGTTGATCAGGCCGCCCGCCGCTAGCCCGACTGCCATCACCGCAAAAGTCGCCGCAATAGATCGCTTCGACAGCACCGTCTCCCAACCCGGTGTCAGCCGCTTCGGCACAAGGCCATAATCTGTTGCCGCGGCGATCGCCGCTGCCGCCAATGCATCGCGAAATATCAGAAGCCACGGACGCGGCGGCCTCGAGGCGAGCCATAGTTCGAAGAGGAATGCCCAGAAGATGGAGGACGCGTGATGCGTGCCGTAACCGACGAGCGTGTGCGCCACGTCACCGCGCCGTACCGACGCAGCCTGTTCGCCATAGAGCCAGTGGCTGGTCGAATTCGTGGGCTGCAGCGCGCCCTTGCCTTCCCGCCTTGCGAGCAGGGCCAGCGCAGCTGTCGTGGCGAAGCTGACGATCGTACCCGAAACGGCTGCGGACAATCCTGTCCGGATCAGACTTCTCACTTGGTCCTCCGTCGCCCGCGGTCGGCTCCCTGGAACGGCTTCTGTCACCCCGCGGCGGGATCGGGTCGTGATTGCCAAACGGCAAAACGAGTCCGAAGTTCCGGGCACGGACTTTTGCTTGGAAGTTATCCCAGGAGCGTCCTCTGGGAGACGTCTCGAGGGACGCTGCCCTTCCTGGCAAGCTCGGATCGTAGCCTGAGCTATTACATCGGCCCCGGCACCATCTTGGTCGGCTGCTCCGGCATCGGAAACGCATAATCGTCGCATTTCACGTCCGGGTTTGTCGGGCTGAACATTCCGAGCGGGTTTTCCTTGAACAGCCAGGCGTGAAGGTCGTAGTGGTGGAACTCCTTCGGAATGAGCGGGTAATGCCCTTCCATCGGCCCCTGGAATGTCTGTCCGAAGAGCTTCGGCGGCTCCTTGGTGTCCGGCGTCAAGGGCACGAGCCATTCCGCGCCGACCAGGCGCAATTCGTTACCGACCGGCTCATAGATCAGCACATTGGGACGCGTTGGATCCGCGGTCGGGCCGACAGTCGTGACGTTGACGAAATGGATGCCCATCGCGCCCTTCGGGTAGTCCATCGCTCCCTCTATCTTTTCGCCGCTATAGAAGACGCATCCAACTGTCGATAGATAAAGCTCGCGAACGGCAACCTTGTAGTCTTTATACCTGGACAGCGACTGACGCAGGGCATCGATCTCGGCCTTGTCGGGTTCGGCGGCCCGAGGAGTGGCGGCGTTCAGGCACGCGCCAGCGAGACCTGCCAAGGCGACGATACCGAGACGCCTGAGGTGAGTAGTTTTCATCATGCATTCCTCCCAGATTTTTTTCTTCTGACCGTGCAGGACCGAGGCGGCAAGAATGCTGGACGCGCGGCCGAATTTGATCGCCTCATCCCGGTGGGACTGCCTCGATGCTAATCCTTTCCGCTGATCGGGAGAATTAACCCTGACGACCTAGGCCCGGGCGGGCCTTGGTGTGGAGACGGCCGGGCCGGGACCCACTTTGGACCGATCCACTAGCGCCGGCGCAACAGGCTCCTCATCCGGTTGCGCAGCAGGCGGGCCATGTTGCGGGTCTCGCGGTATAGATGAAGCTGCGAGGCGGCCTGGCGGGCGGGGCGGTCGGCATCCGGCGTCAGCCCGATCACCAGCGTCCCCATCGGCTTGCGTTCGGACCACAACCGGCTCATCACTGGATGGTCGGGCACCGCGCAGGAATCGGTCATCGTGATGTTGGGGTCGTCGAGATGCTGCCTGGTCACCTCGATCATCAGCAGCGTACCCGGCGAATAGGCGGCGAGCGTCTCGTCATAGGCGGTCTTCCAGGTGTAGGCGACGCCGGCCTCGACAAAGACGATCAAGCTGGCGATGGTGCGGTCGTCGAGCGTCAGCGAATGGATGCGGCACAGATCCTGCTCGGCCAGCCGGTGCACGGCCTCGCGGGCGAAGGCGGCGCGGTAGCGGTCGATGGCCATGGCGGTGCGCTCGCGGCCTTTCCAGCCGGCGGCTTCCAGTGTCAGGAAGCGTTCAATGGCATGGCGGATATTTTCAGGTCCGCGCGCCACGACATGCTCCAGCCGGCCGAGGTCGGCGAGGCGGCGCTTCAGGCGGCGGAATTCGCGATAGTGGTGTGCACGCAGCGAAGCCTTCAGATAGTCCTCGCCGTCGAGCTCGCTTTCGAGCACCGGGCGGTCGGCCTTGCCGGTGGTTACCAGGGTCAGGCCGCGTGTCTCGGCGACGCTGGCGAGCAGGCTGGCCACCGGACCGTCCAGCCTTATATCGGGCAGCACGAAAACCTTCGGCAGCTTCAGATGCGGCCTCGACAGCATCGAGAAGAAATCCTCGATGACGCCGACCGGATCGTCGCGGTCGACCAGCGGCGTGCCGATCGGGCCGAACGGGCTCGACCAGGTGCGCATCACGGGAACCCCGAGCGGCACCATCGGCCGCTCGACCGAGACCGGCACCAGCAGGCGCAGCCGGTTGCGATACTGGTCGCCGTCGCGGATGACCGCCAGCCGCACCTCGCGGTCCTCGAGCCTGGGCATGGCCGGCGCCAGGAAGCGCGGATTGAAGAAGACGTTGGGCTCGATCGTGCGGGTGCAGAGATAGTCGAGTTCCTCGACCAGGTCGAAGCCGGCGGAGGCCGGATAGATGGCAAGCTTGCGCTCGGGCCGGTTGTTGGCGAGGATCTCGACATGGGCGGGATCGGCTTCGCGGGCAAGCCCGGCAAGGCCGGACACCATGGCGCCGGCCGGGCCGCCGCTGGTTTCCTCGAGCAAGGGGACGGCAGCCATCAGGCGGCTCCTTTGGCGGGCACGAAAATGAGCATGGCGATGCCGAGCTTGCGCCAGACCGTAAACGACAGCGCGCCGGCCTCGAAGATCATGGCGAAGACGGTGGCCATCGCCGCGCCCCACAGGCCGAACAACGGGATCAGCACAACGCTGAGCGCGATGTTGAAGGCCAGCGTCATGGCATAGACGGCGGCACAGATATTCTGGTTGCCGCTCATGGTGAGCAGGCTTTCGCAAGGGCCGACGGCGGCCCGCGCGACGACGCCGAACACCAGCAGGAACAGCAGCGGATAGCCGGCGGAAAATTCCGGGCCGAACAGGGTCAGCATCGGCTCGCCCAACGCCAGCACCAGCAGCGCCATCGCCAGCGACGGCCAGAAGGTCCACGACACGGTTTCGCGGGCGAAAGCGGCGAGCTTTTGCGGCTCGCCATGGGTGAACTGCGCATAGCGCTGGGCGACACCGGCCTTGACCGCGAAATAGACGAAATGCACCAGCGCCAGTGTCTTGACCGTGGCGAAATAGACGGCGACGTCGTTGGGATCGAGATAGGCGCCGACCATCAGCACGTCGGCATTGGTGAGCAGGAAGAAGAAGCTCTCGACCAGGAAGATCGGCAGCGAGACGATGAACCATTGGCCGAAATGCAGCTTCATCGGTCCGGCCGGGATCCTTTTGTCCATACGCGAGGTGACGCCGACGAGCTGGCCGAGCGTGGTGGCATAGGTGGCGGCGATGGCGGCGAAGATCGCCGTCTTGGCGTCGGGCGCGTAGCCCGCCAGCAGCATCAGCGCCATGAACGCCAGGATCAGCAGCGGTCGCACCAGGAATGTCGGCGACAGTGCAAACAGCGCCCAGGAATTGGCCCGCGCCAGCCCTTGCAGAAGGTCGGACATGGCGATCATCGGCAGGCAGATGATGCCGAGGATGAACGGCACGACGTAATAGTTTTCGACATAGGACGACAGCAGCCAGACGCCGAGCGCGCCGAGACCGGCGATCACCGTCGAGGCAACCAGCACGAACAGCCGGCTGGCCTGCACGATGCCGCGCAATTCGGCCATCATGCCGCGCTCGCGATATTCGGGGATGAAGCGGATGATCGAGGTGTGGAAACCGAGGCAGGCGAGATTACCGACGATGACCATAGTCACCCAGACAAGCACGAAAATTCCATATTCGAACGAGCCCATCCAGCGCGCCATCAGGACCTGGCTGACGAAGGCGATGACGGCGCTGACGATACGGATCGAAAAGGCGATCAGCGACATGCGGCCGGCTTCGCCGCGCGCGCCGGCGGTGAACAGCACGGCATCGATCAGGCCAAGCAGCGGCCTGATGCGCAGCGCAAGGCGCTGCGGCAAGAACCGCCCGGCTGTCGTCGCCGCGGAAAAGCGCACCCCGATCACACTCCGTTTTCCGCCTCTTTTCTGGCTATGCGTGTAGCCAAGACAGATTAAGAAACGGTTGGGTGGGAGGAGCCCTTCGCCCCGTTCACGGCAAGAAGATGCGGCGCAGTAGGGCCTGAGAGTTCTCGTGAACCGGCGCGGCCCTCATCGAACGAATGGCCCGCCCGCTTGAACGGAGAGGACCGTACCGCGCGTCTCGCCATGGACCGTGACATGGTCGATGGCGGACCGGCTGATGCCGATGTCCTTGAGCATGCAATCGGGCAGTGCATCGAGACGGCGGCGGTCGCGGCGCGTGCGCCAGCCGCGCGCCATTTTTGCGAGAATGGTCAAGATCCCGCACCTCCGTGGTCTTGTCGGCGGGCAGGCAGATCTTCCCGCCCGTTCTGCGAATCGCCTGCGGCCAGCGTGGTGAAGATCCTGAAGATGGGCTTCCCTGCGGGCGGCACGAAGGGCTGCGCCAAGGGGGAATGTGCGTTCAATCGGCGCGGCATGAAATCGTCCTCTTTCCGTCGATCGCACCCGGTCCGGACGCGGTTGGACATTGAGCCACCCGAAAAAGCGCACGCCCAATTGGCTGATCGCCAACACTGGTGCTGTCCCTCCTTCGGGCCACCTTCTTCCCGATATGACGGGGTGAAGGAAGAGTGGCCGCCTACATACCCTTCACCGGTTCGCACGACACGTTCGGGTTCATGTCGGCGAACGCGCCGGTCGGGTTGCCCTTCCAGGCCCAGACATGCGGCTCATAGAACGGGCCGAGGCCATAGCGGTTGGGCGCGCTGTTGAAGTTGAACAGATGCCCATCGAGTGAGGCTGGGCCTTTCGAGGTGATGTATTCGACCGCGATCAGTTTCAGTGTGCCGTCGGCCATTGGTTCGTACATCACGGCTTCAGGCTTGGCGACATCGACCGCGTCGTCCTTGAGGTAGCCCGGATTGACGTAGTGGATGCCCATGGCGCCGCCGGTGATGCCGCTGGCGCAGGGGATTGGCGCATAGCCCTCGGCGGTCGCCGCGGCCACATTCTCGAAGCGGCTGTTGGCGGCGCGTACCTTGTCGGCCAGTGGATTGCCGTTCTTCGCGTGGGTCGCGGTGGCGGCGATCGACAGGATGGCCAGGGCGGCGAGGCGCCCGGTGCAAAGATTGATGTTCATGTGTTGCTCTCCGGTTGTTTGAGGACGCGCGGGTCCGCTCGACGCTGCGGCGTCCGTTGGAATTTTTGCGAAACAGGTCATTCGTCCTGTTTTGTGCCGGCCGTAATGGTGCGGCCGTGTCCGCGGCTTGTTTCAGCCCGTCGAAACGGCGCGGCGCTTTAATGGTCCCACCAATAATATTCCCAATACTCGCGCCGCTGCTCGCGGTCGGGCAGGCCCATGTCCTGCCTCAGATAATCGTCTTTCGGGGGCAGCTGGCGCCGCCTGCCCAGCAGATGCGAAGGCAGCGCCGCCGCGATCCGCCATAGACGGCTCGACAGGGAACCGCCGGTGTTTCCCATGACAGGCGCCGGTTCGCCGACCGGCATGCCATCAGGCACATCGCCATCGCCGCGAAGGGCAGTTTGATGCTCATCCTCGCCATTCGAGGCCTGCCAGCGATCAGCGATAAAAGTAAGGGTCAAGAACCCGCACCTCCGTGATCTTGTCGACGGGCAGCGAATTCTTCTGGGCGGTGCTGCGGATCGCTTCGGGCGAGGGCGCGTCATAGATGCAGAAGCTGCGCTTCTTGTCCGGCGACACGTAGGACTGCAGCCAGGTGACACCCTTTTCGGCATTGCGCATGACGACACCGCCTAGCGCGTCGGCGCCGGCTTCGTTCATCGGCACGTTGAGGCCGTCCGGGAATGTGCGTTCAATCAGATAGCGAGGCATCGAAGCCTTCCTTTCTCAAATGGGTCGCGCCCGTTCTGAGCGCGGCTCGACATTGATCACGCCCGGCAAGAGCGCACATCGGAACCTTTCCCCATTTTTGGCGGGACGATTCCCTATGTTGGCAGCGTTAAGGGCGGGATATGTTGGCGGTCCATTGCGGATCCGCCTTTTCTGCTAACTCGATCTCCGTGAGCGAATGATGCTTCTGGAACGGCAGATACAGCTAGCGCGACTCGACGGGCTGCTGGCCGAGGCCGGGCGCGGCCGTGGCTGCGTTGCGGTGCTTGCCGGCGAGGCGGGGGCCGGCAAGACGGCGCTTGTCGAGGCCTCTATCGGCCGGACTGCGCAAGGCACTCGTATCTTGCGCAGCGCCTGCGAGGATCTGTCGATACCCGATCCGCTAGGGCCGCTTTACGATCTGGCGCGGGACGCGCAATGGGCGCTGCCGCAAGCGATCGATCATCGGCAAGGGCAAAGGCTGCCGCTGTTTTCCGATGCACTCCAAATCTTCGAGACGAAGGCGCAGCCGACCCTGTTGGTGATCGAGGACCTGCACTGGGCCGACGACGCGACGCTCGATTTCGTCCGCTTTCTCGGTCGGCGAATCGCCAACACCCATATCCTGCTGCTGCTGACGGCGCGCACCGACCGCAGCGAGAGCCAGATACGGGTGCGTCGCGCGCTCGGCGAGATACCGGCAGGCAGCGTCGCGCGCATCGACGTGCCGTTGCTCAGCGAGGCGGCGGTGCTGTCGCTCGCCGACGCGGCGGGGCGCGACGGCGATGCCATCTACCGGGCGACGGCGGGCAACGCCTTTTTCGTCACCGAGCTTTTATGCAGCGGATGCGAGGAAAGAACAGCGCTGCCGGCAAGCGTGCGTGACGCTGTGCTGGCGAGGGCCGAGCGCCTGTCGGCCGGCGCCCGCTCGATGCTCGACGCGGTGTCGGTGTTCCCACGGCGGGCCGATGCCTGGGCGTTGCAAGGCCTGTGCGGCGTCGCCAGTGCCGGCCAGCTTGCCGAATGCGTCGCCAACGGCTTGCTGGAGGATTTGGGCGATGGTTATGCGTTCCGCCACGAGATCGCCCGCCGCGCCATCGAGGCTATGCTGACGACGAGCCACCGGCGGCAGTTCAATCAGCGCGCCCTGACCGCCTTGCTCGAGAACGGCGAGGTCTCTACCAGCCGCCTCGTGCATCACGCGGTCGAGGCACACAATCTGCAGGCGGTGCGCGAACTGGCGCCGGTTGCGGCGCGCGAGGCCTCCCGCGTTGGCGCCCATCGCGATGCGGCCGGCTTCTACGAGGCCGTGCTGCGGCAGGCCGACAGCCTGCCGGTGGAGGAGCGCACGGCGCTTTATGAGACATATGCCTTCGAGTGCCACTTGATCGGCAAGATCGACCAGGCCGTCGCCGCGCAGGACCAGGCGCGGCGGCTGCGTCAGGCCCAGGGGAATACGGCGAAGGAAGGGGATTGTCTGAGATGGCTGTCGCGCTTCGCCTACCTGCTTGGCGACCGCAAGGCGGCTGACGCCCTTGGCGAGCAGGCGGTTCAACTGCTGGAAACCGCGCCGGCGGGGCCGGAACTCGCCATGGCCTATTCCAACCTCTCGCAACTAGCGATGCTGGCCGAAAGACTCGATGACACGCTGCGGCTCGGCAACAAGGCGATTGCGCTCGCCGAACAGCTGAACCGGCCCGACATCGTCTGCCACGCTCTCAACAATGTCGGCAGCGCCGAGCAATGGCTGGATCTGGCGAGCGGACGGCTGCACCTTGCCCGCAGCCTGGAGATCGCGCTGGAGCAGAATTTTCAGGAACATGCGGCGCGCGCCTTCACCAACAGCGCCTGCAGCGAGATGAACCAGCTCGGTTTTGCTGACGCGCGCTCGTTCCTCGATCGCGGCATCAACTATTGCGTCGAAAACGACCTCGTGACCTGGCGCGATTATATGCGCGGCGTGCTGGCGCAGCTGCTGCTGCGCCAGGGGCAATGGGAAGAGGCTGCAGCCGAGGCACTCGAGGTGATCGCCAACGAGCAGGCGACGATGCTGGTCCGCCATCCCGCCGTGGTGGCGCTGGCAAAGCTGCGCATGCGGCGCGGCTATCCTTCCGCGGAGCCGCTGTTTGCCGAAATGGCGCGGTTCCTCGAAAAGGGATCGGAATTGCAGCGGCTGGCGCCCTATGCGGCATTGATGGCCGAGCGGGCATGGCTTGGCCAGGGCGACCGGGACGAGGCGCTGGGGCTGATCGCCCTGGCCGAGAGCCTGTCGACGACGCGGGCGGTCTTCGGCGAGCTGGCAATGTGGCGGCAGAAGCTGGCGCCGGGCGTCGATCCCGGCGATACCGCCGGCATGGCCGCGCCCTACCGGCTGCTGCTTGCTGGCGATTGGCGGGCGGCGGCAGGACTATGGGCCGGGATGAACGCGCCCTACGAACGCGGGCTGGCATTGGCAGAGGGCGACGAAACCGCGCAGCGCCTAGCGTTGGAGATATTCGAGAGCCTCGGCGCCAGGCCCGTCGCCGGCCACCTGCGCGACATTATGCGCCGCAACGGCGTCAGCAACATTGCAAGGGGGCCCCGGCAAACGACGCGTGCCAATCGTGCCGGCCTGACCCAGCGCCAGATGGAGGTGCTGCAACTGATCGAGCGCGGCTTCTCCAACAAGCGGATTGCCGAGCAGCTGACGATTTCGCCGAAGACGGTCGATCACCACGTTTCGGCGGTTCTGGGGAAACTGGACGCGGTTTCGCGGGGTGAGGCAACGGCCGCGGCACGCGATTCAGGGCTGGTTTGAGATCAGCGAGCAAGAGCCGGCGATCCTTTGCGCCCCCCTCTGGCCTGCCGGCCATCTCCCCCCTCAGGTGGGGAGATTGGCTAACCACAGACGCCCGTGCTGCCCCGCCTTCGAGCACCTTCTCCCCGTGAACGGGGCGAAGGGAAAAAGGTGCCTTACGCAAACGCCCCATGGCAATGCTTGTACTTTTTCCCCGAGCCGCACGGGCAGGCTTCGTTGCGGCCGACCTTGCCCCAGGTTGCCGGGTTCTTCGGGTCGCGGTTTTCGGGGGCGACGACGGCGTTGGTTTCCTGGCGGACCAGAACGGCCGTCTCGCCGCCTTCAAAATCGTCTTCGCCGGTGCTGCCGTCGAGATGACTGCCGAACATGTCGGGGGCTTCCGGCGGCGGCGCTTCCGCCGCCTGGCGGACCAACTCGACGCGCATCAATTGCGCGGTAACGGCCTGGCGCAGATTGCCCAGCATCGCCTGGAATAGCTCGAACGCCTCGCTCTTGTACTCCTGCAACGGATCGCGCTGGGCATAGCCGCGGAAGCCGACGACCGAGCGCAGATGGTCGAGATTGACGATGTGCTCGCGCCACAGATGGTCGAGCGTCTGCAGCACTACGGAGCGCTCGACATAGGTCATCACGTCGGGGCCGAAACGCTCGGCGCGCTCCCTGGCGGCGGCGTCGGCGGCCTGGCTGATGCGCTCGCGGATGTCGTCCTCGGCGATACCTTCTTCCTTGACCCAGTCCTCGACCGGCAGATCGAGGTTGAGGAATTCGGCGATCTCGGCCTTGAGGCCGGCGACGTTCCACTGCTCGGCATAGGCGTTTTCGGGAATGTTCTTGGCGACGATCTCCTCGATGACGCCTTCGCGCATCTCGGTGATGGTCTCGGACAGGCCTTCGCCGTCCATCAGCTCGAGGCGCTGCTCGAACACCACCTTGCGCTGGTCGTTCGAAACATCGTCATATTTCAACAGGTTCTTGCGGATGTCGAAGTTGCGCGCCTCGACCTTCTTCTGCGCCTTTTCCAGCGCCTTGTTGATCCACGGATGGATGATCGCCTCGTCTTCCTTGAGGCCGAGCTTTTGCAGCATGCCGTCCATGCGCTCGGAACCGAAGATGCGCATCAGGTCGTCCTGCAGCGACAGGAAGAATTTCGAGCGGCCGGGATCGCCCTGGCGGCCGGAGCGGCCGCGCAACTGATTGTCGATGCGGCGCGATTCATGGCGTTCGGTGGCGAGCACGTAGAGGCCGCCGGCGGCGAGCGCCTTTTCCTTCAGCCGGGCGATGTCATCGCGGATTTCCTTTTCCCTGGCCTCGCGCTCGGGGCCGGCCGGCATGTCGCCAAGCTCCTCGGCGATGCGCATGTCGGCATTGCCGCCGAGCTGGATGTCGGTGCCGCGGCCGGCCATGTTGGTGGCAATGGTGATGGCGCCGGGTTTGCCGGCCTGGGCGACGATCGCCGCCTCGCGCTCGTGATGGCGGGCGTTCAGCACCTCGAAGTCCCTAAAACCTTCCTTGCGCAGGCGCTCGGCCAGTTGCTCGGATTTTTCGATCGAGGTGGTGCCGACCAGCGTCGGCTGGCCCTTGGCGCGGGCTTCCTTGATCTCCTTGACGATCGCCCGGTATTTCTCCTCGACCGTCCGGTAGACCTCGTCATCCTCGTCAATGCGGATCACCGGCAGGTTGGTCGGGATCTCGGTGACGTCGAGATTATAGATGTTGGCGAATTCCTCGGCCTCGGTCAGCGCCGTGCCGGTCATGCCGGCGAGCTTCTTGTAGAGGCGGAAATAGTTCTGGAAGGTGACCGAGGCGAGCGTCTGGTTCTCCGGCTGGATCGCCACATGCTCCTTGGCTTCGAGCGCCTGGTGCAGGCCTTCCGAATAGCGGCGGCCGGGCATCATGCGGCCGGTGAACTCGTCGATGATGACGATCTCGCCGTTGCGCACGATATAGTCCTTGTCCCGCTGGAACAGCCGGTGCGCCTTCAGCGCGTTGTTGACGTGGTGGACGATGGCGACGTTTTCGACGTCATAGAGCGACTCGCCCTTGAGCAGGCCGGCATCGCGCAGCATATTCTCCAGCTTTTCGGTGCCTTCCTCGGTAAAGATCGAAGTCTTCTGCTTCTCATCGATCTCGTAGTCCTGCGGCTGCAGCTGGATGATGAAGGTATCGATGGTGTTGTACATTTCCGAACGGTCCTCGAGCGGACCGGAAATGATCAGCGGCGTGCGGGCTTCGTCGACCAGGATGGAATCGACTTCGTCGACGATGGCGTAGCTGTGACCGCGCTGCACCATCTGGGCGCGCTCGTATTTCATGTTGTCGCGCAGATAGTCGAAGCCGAGCTCGTTGTTGGTGGCGTAGGTGACGTCGGCGGCGTAGGCGACGCGGCGCTCCTCGTCGGACAGGCCATGGACGATGACGCCGACCTTAAGGCCGAGGAATTTGTAGACGCGGCCCATCCATTCGGAGTCGCGCGTGGCCAGGTAATCGTTGACGGTGACGACATGGACGCCATTGCCGGCGAGCGCGTTGAGGTAGACCGGCAGCGTCGCCACCAGCGTCTTGCCTTCGCCGGTGCGCATCTCGGCAATGCCGCCATTGTGCAGCACCATGCCGCCGATCAGCTGCACGTCGAACGGGCGCATGCCGAGCACGCGGCGGGCGGCCTCACGCACGGTGGCAAAGGCCGGCACCAGGAGGTCGTCGAGGCTGGCGCCGTTGGCGATGTCCTGGCGGAATTTGTCCGTGCGGGCCTGAAGCTCGGCGTCGGAAAGCGCCCGCATCTCGTTTTCCATGGCATTGATCGCCTCGACGCGCGGCCGGGTCGATTTGACCCGACGATCGTTGGAGGAGCCGAAAACCTTACGGGCGAGACCGCCGAGACTGACCATCCAATGGCCCTTTCGATAGCATTCCAAGTCATTGCGACGGGCGCCGGCCGGCCCCATCAACCCCACGTGAACGCGGACAAACGCAAAAAGCGCCCGGAAAACGGTTCTGGACGCAAAGTCGTTGGACAGATAAGAGGGGGCTCATTCGATGTCAACGCCGCGCTCGCCCGGTCGACCGCGCCAAATTCCGCCACAATCCTGCTGGTCTGGAAGCCATTCCGCTCTAGCTACCCCGCTTTGGAGAATCGTAATGTCCTTGTTGTCCCGCCGTGCGTCGCTCGCCAGCCTTGGTCTGGCTTTCGGACTGTCGGCCCTCTCGCTGTCGCCGCTAATGGCGCAGGAGGCCGCCCCTGCCCAGCCGCCAGCACCCGCTCCGGCGGCCAAGCCGGTCGATCCGAACGCCGTGGTCGCCACCATCAACGGCCAGACGCTGACCGAGGCAGACCTTGGGCTTGCCGAGGGCGAGCTGTCGCAGCAGTTCGCGCAGCTTCCGCCTGAGCAGCGCCGCGCCGCGGCACTGTCGGCGGCGATCGAAATCCGCGTCATGGCGGCTCAGGCGGTGACCACCGGCCTCGACAAGGATCCCGACTTCCAGCGCCGCATGGCCTTCCTGCAGCAGCGCGCGCTGCATGGCGAAATGGTCGAGAAAGGCGTCGTCGACAAGGTTACCGATGCCGAGGTCCGCGCCCGCTACGACCAGGAAATCGCCAACACGCCGCCCACCAACGAGGTGCATGCCCGTCACATCCTCGTGAAGACGAAGGAAGAGGCGGACGCTATCGTCAAGCAGCTCGACGGCGGCGCCGACTTCCAGAAGCTCGCCAACGAGCACACCAGCGATCCCTCAGGCAAGACCAGCGGCGGCGATCTCGGCTGGTTTGGGCCTGGCCAGATGGTACCGGAGTTCGACAAGGCGGTGTTTGCGCTGGCGGTCGGCAAATACACCGAGCAGCCGGTGCAGTCGCAGTTCGGCTGGCACGTCATCAAGGTCGAGGACAAGCGCACTAAGCAGCCGCCGGCCTTCGACCAGGTCAAGGACCAGGCCCGTCAGGCGGTCATCCGCGACAAGTATTTCGCGCTGGTCAAGTCGCTGCGCGCCAACGCCAAGGTCGACATCCCCGATGCGAACCTGAAGAAGACGGTCGACGCGCTGGAAAGCGCCAAATAGGCCAGATTGAGCTACGACAGGGCGTGCTGCCGCCCTGTCGCTTCTATTTGATGGGGCGAGCGATGATGCGTCGACGCCGGCGCCGGACCGCCGTGGCGTCGCCGGCGTCGCCAGCGACAATGCCTTTCAAGATATAGCCGACCGCCCTGCGTAAGATCGCTTCGTCCTCGTCCAGGCGGTCTGTCAGAAGGTGCGTCCAGGCAAACGAGGCGATCAGGTCGGCGACCACAGTGGCATCGACATCGGCTGCCACCTCGCCCCTTGCCTTGGCGCGTTCGACCATTTGGCCGGTGTGGATGCGACGTCCTCTCGCGTATTCGGCAAGGGCGGCGGCCGCTTTTTCGTCCGACTGCGCCTCGGCAATCAGCGACCTGAACACGCTGCCCGACGATGTGTCGCGCCAGTGCGCGAACAAGCTCTTCAGGAAGCCGACGAGATCCTCCTCCAGCTTCCCGGTGTCGGGATTGTCGACACGCTTTTGCCGTTGATAAACGTCGAGCAGCAGGGCGGCCTTGCTCGGCCACCAACGATAGATTGTCGGTTTTCCGGCGCGCGCCCGCCGCGCCACCGCCTCGATGGAGAAGCCGGAATAGCCGGCTTCGACCAGTACCGCCTCGGCGGCATCGAGAATGGCATCGGCGCTTTCGGGGCTGCGCCGTGCGCCGGCTGACTTGCGCCCGGGATCAGTTGTTTCGCCCATCTGTTGTTCCTTGCCCGTGATTTCAGCAGCCATCCTACACGACCACTTGACGAAACGGAACGGTCCGTTTTATATGTAACGGAACGTTCCGTAACGACATGGAGAACACCGATGACTTCGCCTGCAACCACCCGTTTCGCGCCTGCGCTTCGCCCTGCTGGTGCTGCTCGGCGTCTACCCGCTGATCACTGCCATTCTGTACGTAGTTTTTCCGCTGACGCAGGAATGGCAAATCTGGCAGCGTACGCTGGTCATCGCGCCGCTGATGGTCTCGATCATGATCTGGTGACTGATTCCGGGCGTGCAGCGGGCGTTTCGCGGGTTCATCAACCCAGCGGTCCGGTGATGTTCATTTCGGCGCTTGCGATGCCTCCAAACGAGGCGCCATTCGCCGTCGGCCAGTACCAAGTGGCAGAGTCATAGCGCCACCGGCGTAGCGATGCCAATTAATTTGCAACAGCCTTGGCGTGGCGCCAGGCCTCCGGCACCCGCAAGGGCTGTGAAAACGCCTTGCACTGTCACCCGCTATCGGGCAAACCGGCGTTCCCTTGCGTTTTTCCCCGCCCGAGGTCTTCCATGTCAGCCACGATTTCGCCGCTCGCGCCGAAGAAATATCCCAAGATGCCGGTGGTCGAGGGCGTGCGCATCGCCACCGCCGAGGCCGGCATAAAATACAAGAACCGCACCGATTTGCTGGCCATGGTGTTCGACGCCGGCACCACCGTCGCCGGCGTGTTCACCAGGTCGAAATGCCCTTCGGCGCCGGTCGATTTCTGCCGGCAGAACCTCGTGGCCGGCAAGGCACGCGTTCTGGTGGTCAATTCCGGCAATGCCAATGCCTTTACCGGCCAGAAGGGCCGCGCCTCGACGGCACTTACGGGCGAGGTGGCGGCGAAAGCGGCCGGCTGCACAGCAGGCGAGGTGTTCCTGGCCTCGACCGGCGTGATCGGCGAACCGCTCGACACTGGCAAGTTCAGCCATCTGCTGGCCGGGCTGGTCAAGGACGGCAAGCCGGAGTTGTGGACCGAAGCCGCCAAGGCGATCATGACCACCGACACCTATCCCAAACTGGCGACCGCGACGGTCAAGCTCGGCGATGCCGACGTCACCATCAACGGTATCGCCAAGGGCGCCGGGATGATCGCGCCCGACATGGCGACGATGCTTTCCTTCATCGCCACCGACGCGCCGATCGCAGCACCCGTGCTGCAGGATCTCTTGTCGCGCGGCACGGCCAAGACCTTCAACGCGGTTACCGTCGACAGCGACACCTCGACCAGCGACACGCTGCTGATGTTCGCCACAGGTGCTGCCGCCAGGCGCGGCGCGCCGGCAATTTCCGACCCCAAGGATGAGCGGCTCGGCGCCTTCCGCCGTGCCCTCGGCAAGGTGCTGAAATCGCTTGCGCTGCAGGTGGTGCGCGACGGCGAGGGCGCCCGCAAGCAGGTCGAGGTCACCGTCACGGGGGCCAAATCCGCCCGCTCGGCCAAGCGCATCGCGCTCTCGATCGCCAATTCGCCGCTGGTCAAGACGGCAGTCGCCGGCGAGGACGCCAATTGGGGTCGCGTCGTCATGGCCGTCGGCAAGGCCGGCGAACCGGCCGACCGCGACCTTCTGTCGATCTGGTTCGGCGACAACCGCCTGGCGCATCAGGGCGAGCGCGACGCCGCCTATTCCGAAGCGGCGACTTCGGCGTATATGAAGCGCGACGAGATCCGTATCCGCGCCGATATCGGCATCGGCCGCGGCAAGGCGACGGTGTGGACCTGCGATCTCACCAAGGAATATGTCGCCATCAACGGCGATTATCGGAGCTGACGGCGGTGGCTTCCAGACATCCGGCAAGCGTGTTGGCGATCGTGCGCCGCTACGAGGCGGCCGGCTTCCGCGCCTGGCCGGCGGCCGCCGTCCATTATGACGGGACCTGGGTGGTGCGGCTGACGGCCGGCCACCCGGCCAAGCGGCTGAATTCGGTCAATCCGCTCGATCCAGGCGACATCCAGCACATTGCCGAGCGCATCGGCCGCGCCAGCCGCCGCTTCGACGCCTATGGCAGGCCGCTGACCTTTCGCATCTCGCCGCTGTCGGGGCCGGATCTGTCAAAGTACCTCGACAGCGAGGGCTGGAGCACATTCGCTGAATCGCTGGTCATGCGGCTGCCTTTGGCGGACGCCGCGCTCGAAGATGCCATGGACCAGATTCCATTGAAGGACATCAGCCGTTTCATCGGCGCGGCGCTCAAGGTGAGCGGTTCGGATGTGTCGCTGCGACCGGGCCTGTCGGAGATCATCGGCGCCATCCAGCCGGAGGCCGGGCTGTTTGCGCTGGAGGCCGGCAGCGAACCGCTGGCAACTTTGATCTGCGTGCATGACGGCGACCTTGCCGGCCTGTTCGAGATCGCCACCGACAGATCGGTGCGCAACCAGGGCCATGGCCGCCATCTCATCCGGTCGGCGCTGAAATGGGCGCGGCTGCGCGGGGCACGGGAAGCCTGGCTGCAGGTCGAGGCGGACAACGCGCCGGCGCTGGCGCTTTACCGTTCGCTCGGATTCGATGAGGTCTATCGCTATCACTATCGCCGGCCACAAAGCGCATGAGCGACTTGGATAAGGTCGGCAAGCGCCTGCTCCTGGTCGCGGCCTGCGCGCTGGTCGATGCCGACGGGCGTGTGCTTTTGGCGCAGCGGCCCGAAGGCAAGCAACTCGCCGGCCTGTGGGAGTTTCCAGGCGGCAAAGTCGAGCCCGGCGAAACGCCGGAACAATGCCTGATCCGCGAACTGTACGAGGAGATCGGCATCGAGACCGACATCCCTTGCCTGGCGCCGCTCACCTTCGCCAGTCATTCCTATGATGATTTTCATCTGCTGATGCCGCTGTTCGTCTGCCGCCGCTTCCGCGGCATTGCGCAGCCGAAGGAAGCGCAGGCGCTGAAATGGGTGCGGCCGCGCCAGATGCGCGATTTTCCAATGCCGCCGGCCGATGCCCCGCTGATCCAGTTCCTCATCGATCTGCTGTAACGGCCGACCTCCCGTAAACCGGGTAGCTTCGCAACGCTGGGCAGCAGCGTTAATGAAAGATTTATCTGGCCGTGAAAAATTGACGCAAGGCGGTTACGCCGATTCCACCGCTGGGGAGCGATTTGCATGAGCCTCGACAAGGACTGGGAGTCGCCTTGGCACGACCGCGTTCCTGGCGCCGCCAATGCCGGCATGGGAATACTGCGCATCGCCCTTTTGTTCGGCTCGGCCGCGGTGGCTCTGGCCTTGATCGCGACACCCTACCTCGACAGCCGAACGAGGTCGCAGTTTGCCCGCGACGGCCTCGACACAATCACCACCGGCTCGATCGGCAAGCGCGACAGCTACACGCTGCGCAAGAGCGTGCTGCAGCCGCTGCCCAGTTCCGTCTGTGTCATACGGGCCGATGGAACAAGCAGCGGCGACTGCTGACTGCTCAACAGATCTCTGTAGGATGCAGCTGTTTCCAAAATGCAGCTGGTTCACCGCCCGTTAAGGCTGTCGCGTTAACCTTTCTTAACGGGTCGGCGCTAGGTTCGGGCAAGAGGGATGGGCGCCCATGAAAATCTTGCTGCAACGATTTTTAGAAGACGAGAGGGGCGCGACGGCTATCGAATATGGTTTGATCGTTGCCGTGCTGTCGCTTGCCATTGTCGCTGGCGTCGGCCGGGCTGCGGGTGCGATCCAATGGCTGTTCAGCGACAATAGCAGCAGGCTTGCCAACGCTTTTGCGCAGTGACCCGCTTAGCTTTGCGTGGGATACGCTTAGCTTTCTGCGGAGGGATCCGCTCAGGGGCCGCCGGGATTTTCCAGGATCGTCTTCAGCGATATTTTTGCGGAGCCTGGCTTCAGTGGCTTTTGCTGAGAGGCATCGGGCGCCCAGCCTGACATCCAGACCATTGAGAAACTCGCCCTGACGCGACCGTCGGCGTCCGAGAACCGCTCGGCGTAGATTTCGGCGGCGCGGGCGAACAGCGCTCGCGTGCCCGGCCGCCTGGTTCGGTCGACGAGCGCACTGGTTTCGCCCATGGCGCGCAGATCGGCGACTAGGCCAAACAGCGAATCGTAGCGCACCGTGATCGTCTCGACGTCGGCAACCGGCAGCGCCAGGCCGGCGCGCTGAAGCAGCGCGCCGGCGTCGCGGACGTCGGTGAACGGGATCACACGCGGGCTGGCGCCGCCATAGAGTTCGGTCTCGGCGGCAAGCAGGCTTTCGCGCAGCTCGGAAAGCGTGCCTGTGCCGGCGAAGGCGCCGAGGAAAAGCCCGTCCGGCTTCAGCGCCCGGCGGATCTGCACCAGCATGCCGGGAATGTCGTTCATCGCCTGCAGCGACAGCAGCGAGACTGCTAGGTCGAGGCTTTCCGGTTCGAATGGCACGGTTTCCAACGGCGCCAACAGTCCTGGCTGGCCGCCCAGGAAGGCGGCATCGGCCTCGACGCGCACGTTTTCCGTCACCTTGCCGCTTTCAGCGAGCACTTCTGCTGCTGCCGGCGTCTGGCAAAAAAATGAGGCCGCCTTGCCGAACCTGCGTTCGACGGCGCCGAGCCGATCGGCCAGATCCTCGGCCGCCCGCCGCATGAGGAAATCCGCGCCAGCGATGGGATGGGCCAGTGCGCGGCGCTTGCGCGCCAGCCAGAGCGAGGTGTCGATTACCGGCTGCAATGGGCAGGTCCTTGTGCTTCGCTGTCTGATATAGAACGGGGGGGAAGGTAAGTGAACGCTAAAACGCCATTTGCAGTAAGGCTTTAGGTGTCTTCGCCTCCCCAAGTTTTTAGGCTTGGGAACGGCTAGGGGAAAGCCCCGGAAATTAGCTGGGGAAAACTATCGATTTCCTCCATCATAGCTTCAGCGACTCAGACAGGTCGCCAAATGACCCAGATAGCGCGAAGTGGGAATCGACAGGAAGTCACTCATGTCTTTCACAGCCGAACAGCTTCAAACGCTGGAAATCTTCTATCCCTACGTCATGAGCCGGCAGATGGTAATGCGATCAACCGGCAAGCGCTTTGTGCACTATACGAGCGCCGAGGCGGCAGTCGGAATGATCCGAAATGCCGCCGTGTGGATGCGCAAGTCCTCTGTCATGAACGATTTCAGGGAAATCGAACATGGGCTGGAATGTCTCTACTACGCCTACAACAGGGACAACGGAGAGCGCTTCCGTAAGGCGCTCAACGGGCTGTTCCCCGCTATCGCCGAAGGCATCGAGGAGCTTTTCAACAGCTGGACCCCCCATTTTCGTTTGGAAACCTATCTCACCTGCATTTCTGAGCACGATGATGATGAGGATGAGCTCGGGCGACTTTCCATGTGGCGCGCCTACGCCAGCGGGACTGGCGTTGCGGTGGTCCTGAATCCAGACGTATTTCTCACGCCATCCGAGGCGCTGAAGGCATACACCAGCCCCGTCGCATACCTCTCTCCTCCCCAGTTCAAGGAGCAATTCGATCAGGTCACGGCAAAGATCGAGCGGTCGCAGGAATTTCTCAGGTCGTTGGGGAAGGAGGCGGTTACCGCCAATGTCTTCGCAATGCTCCGTTTCGCAGTTCTATGCACCAAACATCCGGGGTTCCGCGAAGAACGAGAGTGGAGAATTATCTATTCGCCGACTTTCGAAAAGTCGGATCGCCTTGTGCCGGATCATGTGACGATTCGCGGAGTTCCGCAGCCGATCTACAAAATCCCGTTAGCAGACGTTCCTGAGGAAGGACTGGTCGGCGCATCCTTACCCGGTCTCATGAACCGACTGATTATCGGCCCAACGCAGTATCCCATGGCGATGCGCGAAACTTTTGTGAAGCTCCTAAGCGACGCTGGCGTTCCTGAAGCCGGCCTAAAGGTGGTGGTCTCAGACATTCCGCTGCGAGCCTAGCGGGCCGGCGGGTTCCGGCTGCCGTCTTACTTGGGCTTAGGGGCGGCCGAAGCGGGCGCTGGTGTTTGTTGCTCCTAATCCCATTCTGGGAGATAAACGCCATTAGGGGAATCCGGGGGGGGCGATGTCTGCTAAACGTGACAGTGGCGCGATATTTGCTGTCGGGTTGGTTGCCGGCGTCGCGTTGGCCCTATTTTTCTTCGTTTGGACTTTCCCGTGGTTCAGTGATCCGCAAAAGGACTGGGTCCGCCCATTTCAGAGCTGGATTAGCACCGCCGAAGACTCGCTTGCGCAGTGGCTTATGGCTGTCTTCGGTATAGTTTCTACTGGCGTAAGTCTTTTTGCCGTAATTCTGGTCAGAGATACTCTTGAGCAAAACCGAAGGGCTACTGCTGCGGCTGAGGACGCTGTCAAGGACACGCGTCGTATCGGTGAGGCTCAAACGCGAGCCTACGTCCACATGAAGAGCATTCGATGGGTTGAATCGGATGATACGTTCATTTGCACATGTCTTGTAGAAAACAGCGGCGACACTCCTTGCAAGAGGTTCAACATAACGGCGGTACTGACTATCAGTAGGCCCGGTCTAAATCCTGTGGCGAATCTCCCTACGGAGATACAGGAGATCGGATGGAGCGGACTTCCGGGAAAGGATGTCTACAGTTGCGTCGTGCGGCCCACGCCAACGATTCCAATCAAAGAAGTAGTGGATCGGGGTAGCGATGACTTTCTGATAGTGACTGGCGAAATTCGGTATCAGACCTTTTTTAACGAATGGTTCAGAAGCGAATTCAGCTTCATGGGAAGAGGCAGGGGACGGCAGACGAAGGACAATCTGGAGGGGACTCGCATGAGTCGCACAACTGCACCAATCCGGGTATTTGAAAGACTCAGCGACGGCACCTCTGCTGGCTAATGGTAAGCCCGCCGCCGGCAAAGTACCGCCCAATCGCGCGCTCCTTTCTTCAGACCCGTGTCGTTCCCGGATCAGAGAGTTTGCAGAATTTGCAAACTTTTCCGGCCTTTTGGCGCCGCTAGCTTCTATCCGCGCCTTTCCGGCTGGCAAAGTTGGCCGGCCCGGAAACCGTCGCGAAACACGGGCCGGCCATCGGGCAAATGCCGGCCTGCGCACGACACGAACTTGCCCGAGCTTGGTGAGCGCCCCGGCCCGGCAGTGAAACCGGGCGACCCCTTTCGCGCCAATGTCATGGGATAGCAGGCGCGAGTTCACATTCATTCCGCCGGCTCCGGCTCTGGTAGGGCCTTGCAACTCAGAGGGCGGTGGAAGACGGCGATCACCCGGCCAGCGTCGGCATACAGGCGGACCACACGCCCGTCCTCGTGGTAGGATGTGGCCTCGACCAAGACCGCCTCGCCAGAGCGCTTGACGACGATGAACTTGGCCACGGTAATACCTCCTGCGTATTACGCCTTGGCCGCCAGTGCGGCTTGCGTCGCCAGCGCTGCGCGTTCCGCCTCGTCGGCCATCTGCCTGTTGAACAAGCCGCCGGCAAAGGATTCGGCCGCCTTGCGAGCGCGTCCCATGGCTTCAACCGCCTTGGTCAGCCGTTCGATCCGCTTCGTCTGCTCGGCATGGCGCTGCAGGCCGAAGCGGGAGCGCAAGTGATCGTGTTCGTTCGCGCTCAAGCCGCTGAGCCAGGGCGGTGAGGTCAGGACGACGCTCAGTGTCCGGTCGTCATTCGCCGCCAACGTCTCGCTGAGCACCCGCGACCTCTCGGCCGGGTTCATCCCAGAGAGCCTGATAAGGATCGCCTGCTGGACGAAGTTATCAAATACCTTGTTCGATAGCGCGGGCGCGGCGATAGCGTCGCGGATTTTGTCGATCTCAGCCATGGCGGCGTCGGTCTTGTTGTCGATCTCCCGCAACGCCGGTTCAAACGTCCGGATGGTTTCTTGTTTGATCCGCCAATGTCGCGCCGGCTCAGTCAGTGTCACATCGGAAAGCAGCGCGTTGCGGATCGTCACCGCCTTCTCAGCAGCTTGCTTCGCACCGTCCAGCGCGCGCCCCATGAAGGCCAGCATGACATCGGCGGCCTTAGGATCATCGAAATGTAGGACAGCCCGACCGTCGATGCTCGGCGGAGGAGCGAGCTTGCCCGGCGTGAAGCCGAGCCGGCCGGAAATGACCGCGCCGAGGCGGCCTGCTTCATTGCTTGCGCCGCTGCCGTTGGTGGTTGGTGTCGTCATGATTTCCTCGCTTGCAAGTTCCAACGCAAAAAGGTGGACGCCTCGATGTTCGGATAGTGATGGACGGCCCTGATAAGGCCGCTCTTCAGCGTGATCAGGGCGGTAAAGGAGTAGGTGTCGCTCGCGGCGTCGTAGCCGTCGATCACGCCCGGCTGGCCATAGACAGTTGCTTTGGTGCCTACCGGCAGCGGCTCCGGTTCCGGGTCAGCAGTCAGTTCGTCACTGCCGAACCAGCCGCCTTGCGGCAGGAGCGCGAAGCTCGAAATGAAGTATTTCGGGTCGCCACCCGGCCCGCCCTTGACGGATGTGATGACGCCACGGAGACGGCCGCCGTTAGCACTGGCAAGGCTGCCGATCTTCAGCATGGGCCAGCTCCGCGAGGGCGGTGTATGCTGAACGGAAGGGAGCGCTCAGGACGGCCGATGCTGTCGGCGGGTATCCTAGACCGGAAAATGCTCAGATCGCGCTGTGAGCGCGTCCTGAGGCCGACCGTGCGTCGGTTTGACGACGGCGGAAGGATAAACGCCGGAATGGATGTGAACGGCCTCATCGTTCAGCACCATACCGCGCCCGACCTCAATTTTGAAGATATGCCAGCGAAATAACCTTAGCGGTTACAAGCACTTAGATGAAAGGTCAGCATCGCTGCCGCTTTCCGGAGAGTAGCGGCCGAGCGTTTGGAGTTGCGACGAGATCGCGATATGATCCTGAAATGCCAAGCACCGGATTTCGAAAGTTGAGCACGAAGCGCGTCGAGGCCGCGTTGCGCTGGAGTGGCGGCTTAGTGACGGCAGCCGCCAAGCGGCTTAACGTCTCGCCCTCGACCGTGCACAAGTTCATGAACGAGCACCCGCAACTGCACGCGCTGCGCGCCGAGATCAACGAAGCGCTCTGCGATCTGGCGGAAAACACCTTGTACCGCGCGATCCGCGAAGGCGACTTGCGAGCGACGATGTATTTCCTTGATCGCCGCGCCCGACACAGGGGTTATGGCTGGAAGGCGGAACTCACCGGCAAAGACGACACGCCGTTACAGATCGAGATCGAAGACCCACGCGCCGTGCTTAAAGAACGACTGAACAAGATCGCCAGCAGGTTCGAACGGGCTGGAGTGAAGGCGGACGACAAAAGGCACTGACGTGGACGGCATTGCCGATCACGTCAGCCTTTAGGTCCGGTGGGCATCATCCGAGCTCCATTGTTCCATCTTCATCGTCATCCACGGCCCGAATTCTTGCCAGTTCTCGCGATCCCACGCTGTCAACGTGTGCATAATTGCAGAGCGACCTTCGCCGGCAGAACAGTGGCCGTCTCGCACCCGTATTAGGACTGCGGAGATGAAATGGTCCAATGTGTAATAGTCATCGTCCGAGATTCGCATGCTTGCCTTCCCTTGCTTTCCGCGAAGCATAGAGGAGTTCGGCCCTTATCGCGACAAGCGCGGCGTCAAATTTCAAACTGGGCTAAGAGGCGTCTGGCCTCGCGCAGGCGCGCGAACGGCCAGAACGTAAGAAACGGACGCCTTTTTTTTGCGCTCGTGCGGCCAAACTCGCCCAAGGGGTGGCGGGCGGCCATCTTCAACGTCTCCGTCTGCTCTCTTCTCCTCCTGCACTGGTGGTGGGGGCTTAGGTTGGCGCATAGCTTCCCCCTTCCGGGGGAAACTACGTGCACCGTATGGAGCCGGGATGAGGCAGTACACATTAGCTGGACCGAGACAGCCTGTTCTCGGTTGTGGTAACAGAGAGAGGATGAGCCGGGGACATCGTTCGACTCTTACGTCCGCTTCATAGGCGGGGGACCATTTTGCATTTGCTGGTCCAGCGGCAAATGCGGTCCCGCAGGTTCCGGCAACGGAGAGCCTGCTCCGGCCTCTGGACTCGCGAGGGTCCAGAGGTCTTTGATTTGCCACCGAACGACAATCTGACGAGCAGGTCGGGTTCCCGATAGACGGGCTCGGCTATATGGTCGCCATCTTGAGCTTCTTCCTCATGCGGCGACGTGTCTTCTTGCCCGGACGCTGCGGCTTTTTCCTGCCGGCATCCGATGCTTTGTTTGGCCGCGGATTCGGATAATTCATCCACGCCTCGGCCTTCTGCCGTTCCTTTCTGCCATCGGAGCCGGACAGGCCCGCACGACGGCGGCTCGCCCAGCGCTTGATGTCGTCCGTCCCGAGCGCCTTGCCCGGTGAGCAGACGGTTACCCAGCGGCCGGCAGCGGCGTCGAAATACTTGGGGTCGGCCGCGCTGGCAGGTGGGGACGACGGGATGAGCCCGTTGTCATTCCAGATTCTTCCCTTCTTGAGGCGGCGCGCCTGATCCAATGCATTCCACGCCTCCGCTCTAGTGGCGAAGGGACCGGCGATGTGATCACTGTCGTTGGGTCCGGTGAGCGCGCACCATGTGCCGTCCGGCAGGCGCCAGACGGGGCTTCCCTTTGAGAGTTGTGAAGGTGAATTTGTTGCGCTATGCTGACTCATCGATCTGCCCTGATCGTTTTCTTTGGCCGGCTTCTGGTGGTAGCGCCTTCAGAGCCGGCCTTCGCTTTTCAATACCAAGTATCCCCCAAGTCATTCGTGCTGTCCATACGGCGTCACCTAAGTAACCGTTGCGGTTAAACTTTCTCTATTCTCATCCGCTTTGTTGGTCTTAGTGGCTGGCGTATTCCCTTCGGCCATTTTGAGCAAGTTCATTACCGCTGCGGAGGACAAGCGCTGCTTGGCCATCAGCTCACGAGCGATATGCTCGATTGCCGAGCGGTGGCGACGCACAAGACCGCGCGCGTGACGACGCAGCCGGGCTTCCCAGCTTGCCAGCCGATCGGTCGGGATTGCCAGACTGTCGAGCATCATTACAATCCAGTACTGGTCGTCACCGTCAGCGTCCTGACAATGACCGAGACATTCTTCCTCAGCCTGCCGTCCAGCCATCACGCAGATGATGCGCGCCCTAGTCGCGGTTTCATCATTACGATGCCACTTTTCCTGCTCCCACCACGCACCCACAATTCCCCATAGCTCAGCGAGAATTATGTGGCCTGCACTATCGTCATCCGCCACGACCGTGACTTCGCTGTAAGGCAGACCGAGCACATGGGCCATCACGACATGCCCGGCTTCATGAATGGCGATGTGCTGCGGATCATTGGCGATGCCGGTGTCCGGATCATCTTCTGTCATGGTCGCGCCTCCTGCCGCTCCAGCGCTTCGGTGATCGTGACGTAGGCGACGTTCCAGCCGTCCGGCGCACGCTTGGCGAGCAGTTCGCCGATCTTCGCCGGGTCATCAACGGTGGTCTCGGTTTCCTTGCGCACATCTGTTCCATGCGGTTCACGAGCAGGGCCACGCCATGAGATTGCTACGCGATAGACGGTGGGTCTCATGCGTGTTCCTCCTGCTTGTGTTTCTGCTTGATCAGCCGGACGCGATTCGGCGCTCGCTTGCGCTTCCCGCGCGGCTTCTCATCACGGGAGTCGAGCCACGTTTTCCAGTGATCAGTCCGGATGCCCACCTTGCGTTCACTCAGCCGGGTCAAGATCGGGCCGTCAGCGGCGTTCAGGAAATCCTTGAACATGGACCAACTGATGCGGCCCTTGAGATCGGCCTCCCACCGCTCGCGCACCGAGCGGACGCGGAAAGGGGATTCGATGGTGTCGGACATTGCAGCCTCCGGAATTGCTGATGCCGGGAGAAGCTATTACCTATTGGCAACAAACTGCAATAATACCGAGGTACTAAAATGCAGCAGTAACAAGCACTTAGCGTAACCATAGCGGTATAAGCTGGCCTCTAAGATCAGGTGCTGAAACGACAATCCGCTATACTCACAACTCCGGCTGGCCGTCTTCCTAGCGCTAGGAAGACGCCGGAAAGATGCGGGCTGGCGGGAGGTCGGACCATGCGGCCCTGCGCTCTGGGGCGGGCGTCGGGTTGGACGGAGGTGCGCGGGCAAAGGGGGAGCATCTCAGTTTGAAATTTGGATTGTCGCATCCGGCCCCGGACCACTGTATGCTTGGCGGAAAGCGTGGGAGGCCAGAGTGCATTTTGTAGTTACCCCGATAAACCGACAGGCTGATATGGGCTTCTGGCTTCAGGCGGAGAGCCCTGAAGAGGCGAGGCGATTGGTATCGCTCAACGTGCCGCAGATGGGTAACGCGACCAATGCGGCCTTTGCCACCTGCGACCAAGATCAAACTTACGCTCCGGGCTACGGCGTTATCGTTGAGGGCTCCGGACGCACCCACACAATCAAGAAGCGATGATGATGCCAACCGGCTGGGTCCGGCTTGGACTAGCCGTCACGATCCTATGGATGGTCTGCTCAGCGATTGTGGTTGGATGGCTCCAATATCAGAGCAACCAGTCTTATTTCGATGACCTAATGTCGGCCTGCTTGGCCTATAGAGAGATTGCGTTCTGCGGAGAACTCACCGACAGCGCGCGCCGAGATTTCGCAGCAATCCCCTCTAATTCGTATCCGGTCGTATTGGTCAGTTTGGGACCCGTTCCCGTCTTCTGGTTGCTGGGATCGCTTGTGCTGTTCCTTCTCCGCAAGGGAGAGGTTCACAGGCGCGCGTCCTGACCGTCCGGTAGGACGCGGCGGCCCGCCGGGCAGGAGCGCTCGACGGGCCTTGGTGCGCTCAGTATAGACGCTATCCAACGCGCTTCATCTCGATGACGGTGCCGTCCGCCAGCGCCTCGACATAGTCGGCCCACTTGGCTAGCGCCTCGCGCTTCTGAGGCTCATAGGTTGACCTGTTATAAACCGATGCGACGCCCGCCCGGTAGCTGCGGTGCGACAGGCACTCCTCGACGACGTGAGGCAGGATATCCAGATGTTCCGCCATATGGGTCGCCATCGACCGGCGCAGATCGTGAATCCGCCAGCCCGGCATGGTCGCCTCGACGCCGGCCGCCTTACGCGCCTTGGCGATCTGCTTGTCCAGCTCCGCCTTAGTTATCGAAAAACTGCTGAACAGGCCGAACACCGGCCCGCCTTTCGCGGGTCGCTCCGGTAACAACCTCAACGCCTGATCGCTGAGCGGCACGCTGTGCTTGTCATGGTTCTTCATCCTCGACGCCGGAATGGTCCACAGCCCCTTGTCCAGATCGAATTCCGACCAGTCGGCGTTTGCGACCTCAGACCGCCTCAAGCCGGTCAGGATCAACAACTTGATGACGTTATTGCCCACCGTGTCGCCTACCGATGCGGCGTCCCACACCTCCGCGATTTCCGCCGCGTCTAACACCCGGTCACGGGACGGCGGCAGCGGCATCTTGCGGATGCCGATCACAGGATTCTGCTTGGCCAAGCCTTCCTCCATACACCACACAAATATCGCGGAGATGCTTGAACTGAGGACGATCGCGGTATGCACGCTGACCTCATCTTTGACGCGGTCCAACAGCGCCTTGACCTTCGCGCTGTCGATCTCATCCAGCGGTGTGTGGTGCCACTCCTGACAATAGACGCGGAGGTGGCGGGTCTGATTTTGCAGTGAGCGTGGACGGTTGCCCTTATCGTGTTCCTGATAGCGCAGGAACCTGTCGATGACCTCACCGAACCTGACCTGTGCCTTGATACGCTCGGCCTCCGCCCGCTTCGCGGTCAGCGGGTTATCGCCCAGCCGGGCGCGGCTCAGGTGGCGGCCAGCCTCCTCGCGAGCATCCTTGCAGGACATGCCACCGACCGTGCCGATCTTCATCTTCTGGGACCGGCCGGCGAATTCCCAAGCGATCATCCAAGTCCGCTTGATATCGCCCTTCACACCTCCACGGAGGCGGGCGGCGAAACCGCTTTGCACGGTGTCCCACAACCACACATCATCGGTGGTGGGCTTGTAAGAAAGGGCGACGGAGTCTGTGAGCTTCATGATAGGCATAATGGTTCTCCAGTGGTTTTGTTTTCGGGAAGGCGTTGGGGAGAGAAAACGCGTCGCTATCTCTGCCAAGTCCTGAGCTAACTATTGCTCCTAGCTATTTAGCGGCAATAATTCAGGAACTGCAACCATTGCAACCACTTCGAACATTCTATGACAACTAATTGCGCTACTATTTCTGTACTCAAAATAGCGTCTAAAACTCTCTGATATAGTGATGCGGAGGACCAACCACGTGGCCGATCCCATGCCAGAGATCAAGCGTATTGCGATCAAGAGCATTGCCCGCAAGGCATTGGCCTGGCCGGCGCGGCTGTTGTTCCCGCCGGTCTGCGCCGGCTGCCGCCGCCAAGTCTCGCAGCCCGGCGTGTTGTGTGGCGCCTGCTGGCCGAAACTCAGGCTGCTGGAACGGCCATGGTGCCCGGTGATGGGCACGCCGTTCACCCACAATATGGGTGAGGGTTTCCTATCGGCGGAGGCGATAGCCGACCCGCCGCCGTTCGAGCGCGCGCGGGCGGCGGTCGCCTATTCCGGCGTTGCCCGCCAGATGGTGCAAGGGCTGAAATACCAGGACCGCACCGATCTGGCGCCGTGGATGGCGCGCTGGATGCTTCGCGCCGGTGCCGAACTCATCGCCGAGGCCGACGTGGTCGTGCCGGTGCCGCTGCACTGGCGGCGTTTCTTCAGGCGGCAGTTCAACCAGTCGGCGGAACTGGCGCGGGCGGTGGCGCAGCTCGGGGAGCGGCCTTTCGCGCCATCAGCCATCAAGCGCGTCAAACTCACGCGCCAGCAGGTCGGGCTGGAGCGGCGGGAGCGCGAGGAAAATGTTCGCGCCGCATTCAAAGTGCCTGATGAGGCGGAGATCGAAATCGCCGGCCGCCGGGTGCTGTTGATCGACGATGTCTACACCACCGGCGCGACCGTCCGCGCGGTCGCCAGGGCATTGAAGAAAGGCGGTGCCGGCGCGGTCGACGTACTGACCTTCGCGCGCGTGCTGCCGGGGGACTTTCGGGCAGACGAATCGGCGCCTATATAGCCTACATGACAGCGGAACGAGGCAGGGTTGCTGACCGATGGTCGATGTGACGATCTACACGCGGATGATGTGCGGCTATTGCACCGCGGCCAAGCGGCTGCTCGACCGGAAGGGTGTGGCCTATACCGAGCACGACGCCTCCTTCTCGCCGGAACTGCGCCAGGAAATGATCGCCCGGGCCCACGGCCGTTCCACCTTTCCGCAGATATTCGTCGGCGACACGCATGTCGGCGGCTCCGACGATCTCCACGAATTGGAGGCGGAAGGACGGCTGGACAGATTGCTCGCCAACGGCTCGACCAGATAAGGACATGACCATGGGTGCCATCAAGTCGGGGGGTGCTTTCAAGGCGGCGGCGGTCCAGATGCGTTCGGGTACCAGCCCGGAGCGCAATGCGGTCGATTTGGAACGGCTGGTGCGCGAGGCGGCAGGCCTTGGCGCGACCTATATCCAGACGCCGGAAATGACCGGCGCGCTGATCCGCGACAGCCAAGCGCGGGCCGCTTCCTTCACCTCCGAAGACAAGGACATCGTCGTCTCGACATCGCGGAGGCTGGCCAAGGAGCTCGGCATCTTCCTGCATATCGGCTCGACCGCCATTCTGCGCGCCGACGGCAAGCTTGCCAACCGCGCCCTTCTGTTCGGGCCGGACGGCGCCACGATTGCCACCTACGACAAGATTCACATGTTCGACGTCGATCTCGACAATGGCGAGAGCTGGCGCGAATCCGCCGCTTATGAGCCGGGCACCGAAGCCGTCGTCACCGAAATCGATGGCGCGAAGCTCGGCTTTGCCGTCTGCTACGATCTGCGCTTTCCGCAGCTGTTCCGCGCCGAGGCGCTCGCCGGCGCCGATCTGCTTTCGGTGCCCGCCGCCTTCACCCGCCAGACCGGCGAAGCGCACTGGCATGTGCTGCTCAGGGCGCGCGCCATCGAGAACGGCGCCTATGTGATTGCCGCCGCGCAGGGCGGAGTGCACGAGGACGGCCGCGAAACCTATGGCCATTCGCTGATCGTCGATCCTTGGGGCCGCATCATCGCCGAGGCAGCGCATGACGAGCCGGCGGTGATCGTCGCCGAGATCGACCCGGCGCAGTCGGTCGCCGCGCGCAAGAAGATACCGAATCTCAAAAACGCGCGCGATTTTGCCATAAACGCCGGTTCGGCGGAGGCAATGCCGCTCAGGGGTGCCGCCTCTTGATCCGCTTTTCCCTGATCTGCGAGCACGAGCACGAATTCGAGGCCTGGTTCCGCAGCAACGACGATTTCGACACACAGAAGAAGCGCGGTTTCGTCGATTGCCCGGCCTGCGGTTCGCACAAGGTCGAGAAGGCGCTGATGGCCCCGGCGCTCTCGACCGGCCGCAGCCAGGAGAAGATCGCGCTGGCCATGGGCGAGGCGCAAAAGCAAGCGCTGGCGCAGCTCAAGGCACTGGCCGAGAAGGTGCGAGAGAATGCCGATTATGTCGGCGACAAATTTGCCGAGGAAGCGCGCAAGATCCATTTTGGCGAGAGCGATCCGCGCGGCATCTATGGCGAGGCGACGCTGGAGGAGGCCAAGAGTCTCGCCGACGACGGCGTCGAGTTCTTGCCTATTCCAAGCTTCCCCGACGACCGCAACTGATTCGTCAACCTGCTCCGGACATAACCAGGCATCTCTGCGTCAGGCAGCGCCGTGGAGGTCGGAGCTGTCGCCAAGGACAGCAGCGGGGCAGAGGGGGGCGATGCTGCCGCCCCTGCACAAGCGTTCGCAGTTTCAGGCCGAGCAGCAAGGATGGGGCTCGCGGCTAATCGTTTCGCTGCTTCTTTTGTGTCCGCTGCTCGACGGGCTTGCTTCAGTTGACGGGCTTGCTTCCGCATAGGCTGCGAACTGGCGTTCAAGCGCCTTGACCGCGCTGCCGCGCCAGCCCTCCGCCACAGACTCCGACATGGGATCGGGGAAGATTTCCTCCTCGCCGCTCTCCACTCCGTCCAGGATTGCCCGCGCAACAGACTCCGCAGAGGCCTTCGCGATGTCCAGGCCCCGGGTCATGTCCGTATCCACCGGGCCGGGAAGCACCCTGTGGACGCTGACACCCCGTCCGGCCAGGAGGACGCGCAACGACTGTGACAGAGAAAACGCGGCCGCCTTCGAGATCGAGTAAGCCGGACTAAATGGCACGGCGGCAATCGAGGCCAGCGACAGAATGTTGACTATGGCTCCCCGCGACCGGGCCAGCAGCGGCAGCAGAGCCTGGGTAACGTCATACGAGCCGAAGAGGTTTACGGCGAGCTGTTGTTCGAGCACGCGACGCTCGCTGAGGTCATCGAAGGGCGATACGCCGGCGTTGTTGATGAGGATATCGAGGGCATCGATTTTCTCGACTGCCTCCCGGATCTGCGCGGCGTTGGTCACATCCATGGTCAGGGACGTCACTCGCCGGTCCGGATGCGCCATGGCTTGGCGGGTTGCGGCATAGACGCGCATTACGCCTCTGCTCAGGGCTTCCTCGAGCAGTGCCCGACCGATGCCCCGATTGGCTCCAGTCACCAGGATCGTTGTACCTTCGATCTTCATTGCGTCTCTCCTAGTCCTTATCCTTGTCTTCGAACTCAGTGTGCAATCGCGCAGGTTGGCTACAGACGCCATTCTCGATACGACTGGTTGGTGAGATGGACTTAGCGCCGGATGTGGACGCCATGGGAGTGACAAGTGTGACGGGATTCCGATGGACTCGCTGATCACCGCCGCCGCGCATGCGCTCGCGGCGGGCGATGCGCTCGGCGCCTTGAAACGGGTTGCGCTGCGCGACGATGCGCCGGCACTTGCGTTGCGCGGTATCGCTATGGCACAGCTTGGCGATCTGGTTCGGGCGAAGGTTCTCCTCAAAAGGGCGGCGCACGCATTCAGCCCGAGGGAGGCCGTAGCCCGCGCGCGGTGTGTCGTCGCCGAGGCCGAGATCGCGCTCGTTTCGCGCGACCTCGCCTGGCCGGCCAAGGCACTCGACGCCGCGCGGGCGACGCTTGAAAAGCATGGCGATCGGGTCAACGCCGCGCATGCGCGCAATCTCGAAGTCCGGCGCTTGTTGCTGATCGGCCATCTCGACGAAGCCGAGCGCAGGCTGGACGGCTTCGATCCCTCGCCGCTGCCGCCGGCATCGCGGGCCGCCCATGAATTGGCTGTCGCCGGCATCGCCATCCGCCGCTTGCGGACCGGCCCTGCGCGCGTCGCGCTTGGCTTGGCGGCGCGTGCGGCGCGCGCGTCCGGCATCCCCGCGCTGATCGCGGAGGTGGAGAGCGCATCGCTGGTGCTGGACACGCCGGCCGCACGCCTCGTCGTGCGTGGCGAGGAACGGCCCCTTCTGCTCGACCAGGTCGAAGCACTCCTGGCGTCGGGGGCGCTTGTGGTGGATGCATGCCGCAATGTCGTGCGGGTCGCAGATACCGTCGTCTCGCTGGCGACCCGCCCGGTGCTGTTCGCGCTGGCCCGCGCACTGGCCGAAGCCTGGCCGGGGGATGTGGCAAGATCGACGCTTATCGCCCGCGCGTTTCGCGGAAAGGACGCGGACGAATCACATCGCGCGCGGTTGCGGGTCGAAGCCGGGCGGCTTCGCGCGGAGCTTCGGAGCTTGGCGGATGTAAGCGCGACGAAGCGGGGTTTTGCGCTGGCGCCGCGCCGCGCAGGTGAGGTCGTCGTCTTGGCGCCGCCCGTCGAGGACAATCATGCCGCGGTGCTCGCTTTCCTCGCCGATGGCGAGTCGTGGTCGAGTTCGGCCCTGGCGATTGCGCTTGGGGCCAGTTCGCGTACCGTGCAGCGGGCGCTCGAGCAGCTCGCCCAGGCTGGCAAGGTGCAGTCGTTCGGCCGCGGGCGGGCGCGTCGCTGGATGACCCCGCCGGTAACGAGCTTCCCGACAATCTTGTTACTCCCCGGTCCACTGCCGGGCTACTAGGATACAATCATGGAACGATCAGCAGCCGAAATCCTCCGAGAATACGGGCCCTTTCCGGGCGTCGACCACGTGGACGGCGTTACCTTCGACGGTGAGCATGTCTGGTTTGCCTCAGGCGACAGATTGAACGCCTTCGATCCGGCAAGCGGCAAAGTGGTGCGCTCGATCGATGTCGCGGCACACGCCGGAACGGCCTTCGACGGCCAGCACCTCTATCAGATCGCGGAGGATCGTATCCAGAAGATCGATCCGAAGAATGGCCAGGTGCTGGCGTCGATTCCGGCGCCTGGCAATGGCGGTGATTCCGGGCTCGCCTGGGCCGAAGGAACGCTCTGGGTCGGGCAGCACCGGGGCCGAAAGATTCATCAGGTCGATCCCGAGACAGGGGCAATCCTTCGTACCATCGTTTCCAACCGCGTCGTCACCGGGGTCAGTTGGGTCGACGGCGAGCTGTGGCACGGCACCTGGGAGGGCGAGGAGAGCGATGTCCGGCGGATCGATCCTGAAACGGGAAAAGTCCTGGAGAAGCTCGATATGCCGCCGGGAACAGGCGTATCGGGGCTCGAATCCGATGGCGGCGACCAATTTTTCTGCGGTGGCGGAAACAGCGGGAAGATCAGAGCTGTTCGCCGGCCCAAACGAGGCTCGGCGGGCAGGATTTAGGCTTTCCAACCTCTCGGCCGGGCCTCTTGGCCGGTTTGGCTAGTTCAGGCTCGCGATCAGTTTTTCAAGCAGGCGTGCCAGCATAACCTGCTCAGGGCGTGCTAATCCAGAAAGTATCTGGTGTTCGTTGGCAACGTGCGCGGCAATCGCTTCGTCGATCAACGCCAGACCCTTTTTAGTCAGCTGCACGACAATGCCGCGGCGATCATCGGGATGCGGTCCGCGCCTGATCAGGCCGGATTTCTCGAGCCGATCGAGGCGGTTGGTCATCGCGCCCGACGTCACCATCGTCGCCTCGTAGAGAGCTGTCGGCGTCAGCGCGTATGGCGGCCCGGAACGACGCAGCGTCGCCAGCACATCGAATTCTCCGGATTGCAGCCCGTAACTTGCAAACAGCGGCGCCAGCCGCTCTCGCGCAATCAGCGAGGCGGCCTCGTTCAACCGTCCGAGCACGGCCATCGGCGAGACGTCGAGATCCGGCCGTTCCTTTTTCCATTGCTCGATCGCTTTTGCCGCGCGATCCATGTCTCTCACCGTTGTGTATCTTGACGTGAAGAATCTCTACCTTATTTTACCTCAGCTTGTGATATCGGCCAAGTGCGGACAGGCGACGGAACGGCGATGAAATTTCTCTGGGACTCGGCGCTTGGCCTTCTGGTTGTCACCGGTGGACTGCTCGGCCTGACGCTGCCGTTCGGCAAGATCGCGACGGCGGCGGGCGTGCCCGCCATGGTCTGGGCCTTGGTCATCTCGCTTGGTGCCGGCGGCGTGCTTTTGTGCGCATTGCTGCTCAACGGAAAGCGCATGCGGCTTACCCCGCACAGGCTGCGCTATTTCTTCGTCACGGCGCCCGTCTCCTACGCAATCCCCAATCTGCTGATGTTTTCAGCCATTCCGCATCTGGGCGCCGGCTACAGCGGCATCATGTTCACGCTGTCGCCGGTCGTCACGCTGGTGTTCTCGATGCTGCTCGGCGTCAGGCGCCCGACCATGCTGGGCATCGTCGGCATTGTCGTCGGTTTCATCGGCGCGGTCATGGTGGCGATGACGCGCGGCGAAGCGGGCCAGCCGGCCGAATTTTTCTGGGTTGTGATGGGCCTGCTCATTCCAGTCAGCCTCGCCGCCGGCAACATTTACCGTACCGTCGACTGGCCCGAAGGCACCGGCCCGATAGAGCTTGCCGTCGGCAGCCATCTGGCAGCAGCCTTGATGCTGGTTGCCGGCATTCTGGCCCTGCTGGGCGGCAATGCATTCGGCTCGCTCGGCGACGTGCCGCTGGTCGCTGCGGCACAGGTGGCCTCAGCCTCGGCGATGTTCGCCTTCTTCTTCCGGCTGCAAGCGGTCGGCGGCCCGGTCTATCTCAGCCAGATCGGCTATGTCGCGGCGGCGGTCGGGCTGTTTGCCGGGACGCTCGTCCTCGGCGAGCGCTATCAACTGCTGACCTGGGCCGGTGCCATCATCATCACCGCCGGCGTGTTCATCACCACCAAGGCGCAAAGCCAGAAGACCTAGGGGCCAGAAGACGTAAGTTTCAGACGGATGCCTTCTCCGCCAGCACCATGTAGTTGACGTCCATGTCCTTCGAGCGCTGCCAGCGGTCGGCGAGCGGGTTGTAGGTGACGCCGGTGCGGTCGATGACGGTCAGGCCGGCGCCGGCAAGCGCCTTTTCCAGTTCCTCGGGGCGCACCAGCTTGCCGAACTGGTGAGTGCCGCGGGGCAGCCAGCGCAGCACATATTCGGCGCCGATGATGGCCAGGCCCAGGGCCTTCAGCGTACGGTTGATGGTGGCGACGAACATGATGCCGCCGGGCTTGACCATCTCGCCGCATTTGGCCAGGAACAGATCGACATCGGCGACATGCTCGACCACCTCCATGTTGAGGATGACATCGAATTTTTCGCCGGCATCGGCCAGGTCTTCCGCGGTCGTGGAGCGGTAATCAACGCTCACGCCGACTTCCGCCGCATGCAGCTTTGCCACTTCGATGTTGGTGGCGGATGCATCGGCGCCGACCACTTCGGCGCCAAGCCGCGCCATCGGCTCGCACAAAAGCCCGCCGCCGCAGCCAATGTCGAGGAAGCACAGGCCTTCGAACGGGCGTGCCGCACGCGGATCGCGGCCGAAGCGGGCCGCCACCTGGTCGCGGATATAGGCAAGCCGGATCGGGTTGAACTTGTGCAGCGGGCGGAACTTGCCGTTAGGGTTCCACCATTCGGCGGCAAGGGCGGAAAAGCGTTCCACCTCTCCGGCATCGATCGTCGATCGTCGGGGCTCTGGCATGGCGTGGTCTCCTCGGACGCTAGGAAGTCGGGCGCGAGGCGGTGAATGTCAAGGCGCGAAATTCACCGCCGGCAGCGCGACGCGCGCGATGCCTGCCGGCGCCGCCCTTTGCCGGCTGCATTTGTGTCAGCACTGTCAGTTGATGGTGTGCCGGAAGGAAACAGCTAGGCTCGGGCGGACGAAGCAGAGACGTTCGAAGGAGTGCAAAACGATGCGGACGGTAGCTTCCATTCTTTGGCGCCGGCTTGACCAGGAAGGCCACGAAGCTTGCCTGCTGTCGGAAGCGACTTCCGGGTGGAATCTCAGGGGACACGCGCTTTTCGTCCAGGACGGCCAGCGTTGCAGCGTCGCCTACGAGGTGGACTGCGATAACGGCTGGCATACGCGCTCGGCGCGCGCCGACGGCTTTCTCGGCACGCAAGAGCAGCATCACAGGATCGACCGGCCGACCGAGCGCCAATGGACGCTGAACGGCGAGCATCAAGCGGAAGTAGACGGTCTCATCGATGTCGATCTCGGCTTCACCCCCGCCACAAACCTGCTCGCGCTCCGCCGTTCTGCCCTCGATGTCGGCACGGCGACGCCCGCCCCGGCAGCCTATCTGACATTTCCCGAACTCAGGCTCGTGCGCCTGGAACAGAGCTATCAGCGCGTCGATGCGGCACATTACGTCTATGCCGCCCCGATGTTCGGCTACAATGAGATGCTGGAGGTCTCGCCGCTCGGTTTCGTCCTCGACTATCCGCGCTTGTGGAGAGCCACGGCCCAGCTGGGCTGAAGCGCGCGCCATTTTGGCAAGAGGCAGTGCGGGAGCGATGCTGCGCTGGTCTGTCGCCCGGCCGGCAGCGGCGGCACGCCTTGCGAAACGACTGTCATTTGGCTAAGGAGGCCGCGCATTGAGCGCCCGGCCGCAGCTTGGCGCATTTTTCCGCTTTTCGGCCTTCGGTCCGGCATCCAGTCAAAGGCATTTCGCTTCCATGGCGCGCATCGTGATGAAATTCGGCGGGACCTCCGTCGCCGACATCGCCCGCATCCGCAATGTGGCGCGTCATGTCAAACGCGAGGTCGATGCCGGCCATGAAGTCGCCGTTGTGGTCTCGGCGATGGCCGGCAAGACCAACGAGCTCGTGCAATGGACGCGCGAGGCCTCGCCGATGCATGATGCGCGCGAATACGACGCCGTCGTCGCTTCCGGCGAGCAGGTCACCGCCGGCTTGCTGGCGATCGCGCTGCAGAATATCGGCGTGCATGCCCGCTCCTGGCAAGGCTGGCAGATCCCGATCAAGACCGACAACGCGCATGGCGCGGCGCGCATTCTCGATATCGACGGCGCGTTCCTGATCAAGCGCTTCGGCGAAGGCCAGGTGGCGGTGGTCGCCGGTTTCCAGGGCATCGGGCCGGACAACCGGATCGCAACGCTCGGCCGCGGCGGTTCCGATACCAGCGCTGTCGCCATCGCGGCGGCGGTCAAGGCCGACCGCTGCGACATCTATACCGACGTCGACGGGGTCTACACGACCGATCCGCGCATCGAGCCGAAGGCGCGGCGGCTGGCCAAGATTTCCTTCGAGGAAATGCTTGAAATGGCCTCGCTCGGGGCCAAGGTCCTGCAGGTGCGCTCGGTCGAGCTTGCCATGGTGCACAGGGTGCGTACCTTTGTGCGGTCGTCCTTCGACGATCCCGATGCACCCGGAATGGGGGATTTGCTCAATCCGCCGGGAACGCTTATTTGCGACGAGGAAGAGATCGTGGAACAGCAGGTCGTCACCGGAATTGCCTATGCCAAGGACGAAGCGCAGATTTCGCTGCGCCGCGTCGGCGACCGGCCGGGCGTCGCCGCCGGCATTTTCGGGCCGCTGGCCGAGGCCAACATCAATGTCGACATGATCGTCCAGAACATTTCCGAGGACGGCAAGTTCACCGACATGACCTTCACCGTGCCATCCGGCGACGTCGACAAGGCGCTCGCCGTGCTCGAGCGGCTGAAGGCGACGATCGGCTACGATGTGGTGCAGTCGGAAGCCGGCATGTCGAAGGTCTCGGTCATTGGCATCGGCATGCGCAGCCATGCCGGCGTCGCCGCCACCGCCTTCAAGGCCTTGGCCGACCGCGCGATCAACATCCGTGCCATCACAACGTCCGAAATCAAGATTTCGATCCTGATCGACGGTCCCTATACGGAACTAGCAGTTCGCACTTTGCATTCCGTGTACGGTCTGGATAAGCAGTAGCAGACTGCATCGGCCCGAAAATCGGAGTCGATTCTCGGAAGGCAGGATGCAGCGGATCGAAGGTCTTGGAGCGGCCTTTATGCGTCCAATTGGACGATGGCGCTCTAATTGAGTTGTTGCGTTTGTGCCGCTGTGCAGGGCAACCTGCACCGGTTGAAACGCTATTGGAGAAGAAGCCGCGATGCGTGATTCGGCCAGTGGCCCGCGCGTTTTGCTGAAACGGCTCCGCGAGCTCATGCAAGAGCCGCTGGACCCGCAGGAGCGGCTTGACCGAATCGTGCGCGACATCGCCTCCAACATGGTTGCCGAAGTCTGCTCGCTCTATGTGCTGCGCGCCGATTCGGTGCTCGAACTCTATGCCACCGAAGGCCTGAACCCCAACGCCGTCCACCTGGCGCAGCTCAGGCTGGGCCAGGGCCTGGTCGGCACGATCGCGGCCTCGGCGCGGCCGCTAAACCTCTCCAACGCGCAGGAGCATCCTGCTTTCGCCTACCTGCCGGAGACCGGGGAAGAAATCTACAATTCCTTCCTCGGCGTGCCGGTGCTGCGGGCAGGGCGGACGCTCGGCGTCCTGGTCGTGCAGAACAAGACCATGCGCCATTATCGCGACGACGAGGTCGAGGCGCTGGAAACGACGGCGATGGTGATCGCCGAGATGATCGCCACCGGCGATCTGGAGCGGCTGACAAGGCCCGGCCTGGAGCTCGATCTCCGCCGCCCGGTAAGCTTTACCGGCCTGTCCTTCAACGAAGGCGTCGGGCTCGGCCATGTGGTGCTGCACGAGCCGCGCATCGTCGTCACCAACCTGTTCAACGAGGACAGCGAGGAAGAGGTCAGGCGGCTAGACGCGTCCCTCGGCTCGCTCAGGCTCTCGATCGACGACATGCTGGAGCGCCGCGACGTCGCCTTCGAAGGCGAGCATCGCCAGGTGCTCGAAGCCTATCGCATGTTCGCCAACGACCGCGGCTGGGTGCGCCGGCTCGAGGAGGCGATCCGCAACGGCCTGACGGCCGAAGCGGCGGTCGAAAAGGTGCAGAGCGACATGCGTGCGCGGATGCTGCATATGACCGATCCGTACCTGCGCGAACGGATGAGCGATTTCGACGATCTCGCCAATCGGTTGTTGCGGCAGCTTATGGGGCGCGGGCCGGAGGACGTCGCGGCCTCGCTGCCCAAGGACGCCATCATCGTCGCCCGCTCGATGGGTGCTGCCGAGCTGCTCGACTATCCCAGGGACAAATTGCGCGGGCTGGTGCTGGAGGACGGCGCCGCGACCAGCCATGTCGTCATCGTGGCGCGGGCCATGGGCATACCCGTCGCCGGCCAGATGAAGGGCGCCGTTTCCATGGCGGAAAACGGCGATGCCATCATCGTCGACGGCGAGGAAGGCGCGATCCATCTGCGCCCGCAGCCCGACCTCGAGGCGGCCTACGCCGAGAAAGTGCGTTTCAGGGCGCGGCGGCAGGAGGTCTACCGCGAACTGCGCAAGAAGCCGTCGGTGACCAAGGACGGTGTCCAGGTCGATCTTCTGATGAATGCCGGGCTGGCGGTCGATCTGCCGCAACTGGCCGAAGCGGGCGCGGCCGGCATCGGCCTGTTCCGCACAGAGCTGCAATTCATGGTCGCCTCGACCTTTCCGCGCGCCGAAGCCCAGGAGCGGCTCTATCGTGACGTGCTCGAAGCGGCGCGCGGCAAGCCGGTGACGTTCCGAACCATCGATATTGGCGGCGACAAGGTGCTGCCCTATTTCAAGGGCTCGATCCAGGAAGAGAACCCGGCGCTCGGCTGGCGCGCCATCCGCCTGACGCTCGACCGGCCCGGATTGCTGCGCACCCAGATCCGCGCGCTGCTCAAGGCCTGCGGCGGGCGCGAACTGAAGCTGATGCTGCCAATGGTGACCGAACTGGGCGAGATCGCGCAGGCGCGCGAGATCATCGACCGCGAGGTGCGGCATCTGTCGCGCTTTGCCCATCATTTGCCGACCAGCCTCAAGCTCGGGGCGATGCTGGAGGTGCCTTCGCTGCTTTTCCAGCTCGACGAACTGATGAAGGCGGTCGATTTCGTCTCGGTCGGCTCGAATGACCTGTTCCAGTTCGTCATGGCGGTGGATCGCGGCAATACCCAATTGTCCGACCGCTTCGACCCGCTCTCGACGCCGTTCCTGCGCGTCCTGAAGCAGATTGCCGACGCCGGGGCGCGCAACCAAACGCCGGTGACCCTGTGCGGCGAACTTGCCGGCAAGCCGATTTCGGCGATGGCGCTGATCGGCCTTGGCTACCGCTCGATCTCGATGTCGCCGGCATCGATCGGCCCGGTCAAGGCGATGCTGACGGAATTGCCGCTCAGCGAGCTGGAAGCGTTCTTCGACGACAATCTGATGGCGCCGGCGCATGGCCTGCCGATGCGGGCGCTGCTGCAAGCCTTTGCCGACGACCGCTCTATACCGCTATAGATTCACGTGAGGGCGGCCTGCAAATGTCGATTTTCTGCGCTTCCGGTGCTCATGTACCAAATGTACATTCCGCTCCGGTTCTCGAAACTCGTCATTTTCGGCTCGCCCTGACTTGAATCTTATCGAAGTACCAGGACTATGATCAACCTGCCCCGCGACCGTATGGATCAAGTCGTCAAGCGTTTCGACATGCTCGAAGCGCAGATGTCGGCCGGGCCGGCGCCGGATGCCTATGTCAGGATGGCCTCCGAATATGCCGACATCCAGGAGATGGTGGCAAAGATCAGGGCACTGCGCGCCGCGGAGCGCGAACAGGCCGATCTGGAGGCGATGCTCGCCGACAAGGGCACCGACGCTGAGATGCGCGCCTTGGCCGAGGCCGACCTGCCGGAGGTCAAGGATCGCATCGAGACGCTGCAGAAGGACATCCAGATCCTGCTGTTGCCAAGGGATGCCGCCGACGACAAGAACGCCATTCTCGAAATTCGCGCCGGCACCGGCGGCGACGAGGCGGCGCTTTTCGCCGGCGACCTGTTTCGCATGTACGAACGCTATGCCGCGGCCCATGGCTGGCGTTTCGAGACGGTGTCGGCCAGCGAGGGCGAGGTCGGCGGCTACAAGGAAATCATCGCCACCGTTTCGGGCAAAGGCGTCTTTGCCCATCTGAAGTTTGAATCCGGCGTGCACCGGGTACAGCGCGTGCCGACGACCGAGGCGGGCGGACGCATTCATACCTCGGCGGCGACGGTCGCGGTGCTGCCTGAAGCCGAAGAGGTCGACATCGACATCAGGGCCGAAGACATCCGCATCGACACGATGCGCGCCTCGGGTTCCGGCGGCCAGCACGTCAACACCACCGATTCGGCCGTGCGCATCACCCATCTGCCGACCGGCATCATGGTGGTGCAGGCAGAGAAGTCGCAGCACCAGAACCGGGCGAAGGCCATGCAGATCCTGCGCGCCAGGCTCTACGACCTCGAGCGCAGCAAGGCGGACGAGGAACGCTCGGAATCGCGCAAGTCGCAGGTTGGCTCGGGCGACCGTTCGGAGCGCATCCGTACCTATAATTTTCCGCAAGGTCGCGTCACCGATCATCGCATCAACCTGACGCTCTACAAGCTCGACCGGGTAATGATGGGCGAGCTCGACGAGATCGTCGACGCGCTGATCGCCGATCACCAGTCGAAGCTGCTCGCCGATATCGGCATCGATGGCTGACAGCCTGCCCGCCACGCTGGCGCCGCTGCTGCGGGAGGCGCGAAACCGGCTCGCCGCAGCCGGGGTTGCGGATCAGGCGCTCGATGCCAGATTGATCGTCGAGCATTTTTCCGGCACCAGTCGCACGCAGGCTATCGCCGATCCCGGGCGAGCGGTCGATGCGGACGTGACGGCGGCAATCGAAGCCGCCTTGCGACGGCGCATTGCAGGCGAGCCGGTACACCGCATCCTCGGCTACCGTGAATTCTACGGCTTGCGCCTTTCGCTTTCGCCGCAAACGCTGGAGCCGCGGCCGGATACCGAAACGCTGGTCGAGGCGGTGCTGCCTTTCGTCAAGGCAGTTGCGACACGCGAAGGCGGTTGCCGGATCCTCGATCTCGGGACCGGCACCGGTGCCATCGCGCTGGCGCTGCTCAGCGCCGTTCCGGCCGCGACCGCCACCGGCGTCGACATTTCGCAAGAGGCGCTGGCCACCGCCACGCGCAATGCCAGGGAATTGGGGCTCGCCGGCCGGTTTACGGCGCTCAAATCCGACTGGTTTGAAAAAGTTTCTGGCCGGTACCATGTAATTGCCGCAAACCCTCCCTATATACCCTCAGACGACATTGGAAATCTGCAGGACGAGGTCCGCGGTTTCGATCCACGCAAGGCCCTCGATGGCGGCGTGGACGGTCTGAGCCCCTACAGGAAGATCGCCGCAGGAGCGGCAGCGTATTTGGAAGTCCAAGGCAGGATTGCGGTCGAGATCGGCCATACGCAGCAACAACAGGTTACGGAGATATTCTCCGCGGCCGGGTACCGTTCGGTCGGGGTGTTTCGTGATCTCGGCGGAAACGACAGAGTTCTTGTGTTCGAACGGTGGAAGCCGTGATGCAGTGCGAAAAAAGCGCTTGGCAATACCGGGGAATGCGGCTAGGGTCGCCTTAACCGGATGAGACGAAGCAGGCAGTGCTCTTAGCGATTCGGTTTTCCTTGGAAATAGCTGCCTTCTTGCGCAAACGACGCCCAAGCTTCGTGCGGGAATCGTCCGGCAAGTGAAGTAACCGGAACAGGATGGCACGTGGCGCCAACGCAATTGATGCGGGCGAACGCCGGTGAAGGAACGAAACGGCTGGCCGCATGAGCGCCTCCGTTCGTGAAGAGTTTTTCGAAAATTTCAAAGTGAAGAGAGTCTAATGAGGCCACAACAGCAAAACAGGCGCATGCGCGGTCGCAACAACAATGGCGGCGGCAACAACAATAACAACAACAACAACCGGAAGGGGCCGAATCCCCTGACGCGCAACTACGAGAGCAACGGCCCGGACGTGAAGATCCGCGGGTCGGCTCAGCAGATTGCCGAGAAGTACGCAACCCTTGCCCGTGACGCGCAAAGCTCCGGCGACCGGGTGATGGCGGAAAACTATCTCCAGCATGCAGAGCACTATAACCGCATCATCGCGGCCGCTCAGGCGCAGATGCCGATCCAGAACGCGCAGCAGAATCGCGACGATTTCGACGATGACGGCGACGAGGATCGCGACGAGTTCGACAATGCCGGCAACAACAATGCCAACGAGACATCGGGCTCGACGGTCAATCAAGGGGCCGGCCCGCAGCCGGTCATCGACGGCACGCCGGCCGAGCTGGCCCTGAACCAGGAAAACAGCCGCGAAAATCGGGGCGGTCGCGATAACCGTGACGGCCGCGACAACAATGGCGGACGCCACCGCGACCGTCGCCCCAATGGCGGTTTCGGCCAGAACGGCCAGCGCGGCGAGTATGGCGCGCGGGGCGAGCAGCAGGGTGGCCAGCGCGTCGAACAGCCACGGCGCGACGAGACGCCGGCGCAGGCGGAGCCCGCGCCGACCGCTGAGCCGGCCTTTGTGAGCGAGCCCGCACCGCAATTCGACAACTTTTCGCCGGCGGGTCTCGCAGCCCAGGCCGAGCTCAACGAAGCCGCGGCCGAAAACAGCCCGGCCCGCCGCCCCAGGCGCCCGCGTCGTCCGCGCCTCGATGTCGAACAGGCAAATGGCGGCAACGACAACGCCGGCCCTGACAGTGCCGACACAAGCAGTGCTGCGACTGGCAATGTCGATGCAGCGCCGGCTGAAGACGCTGGAGGCGAGCCCGCCATCATCGACGTCAACAACTGAGCAAGCTTGGCAGACCAAGCTTTCGAGCCATTCTTGGACGGCGGAGAGAAATCTCCGCCGTTTTCTGTTGCGCGCAAATATTATGAATTGACCCTTATCAAGGCGCCTTGAGAGAGCCTGGCCCATGCACCATATCCTGCGTGAACAGGATCCGGCTCGAACGGGCGGGTCCGTCACCGCAATCTGATCCGGCGCCGCGAAGCGGGCCGGTGACGGAAGGAGACAGGCATGAATCTTGAAAAATATTCCGAGCGCGTGCGCGGCTTTATCCAGTCCGCGCAAACCATGGCGCTTTCCCGCAATCACCAGCAATTCACCCCCGAGCATATCCTCAAGGTCCTTGTCGACGATGACGAAGGCCTGGCTGCGTCGCTGATCGAGCGCGCCGGCGGCAATGTCCGTGACGTCAAGCTCGGCGTCGAAACGGCACTGGAGGCAATGCCCAAGGTCGAGGGCGGCAATGGCCAGCTCTATCTGGCGCAGCCGCTGGCAAAGGTGTTTTCGACCGCCGAGGAACTGGCCAAGAAGGCCGGTGACAGCTTCGTCACCGTCGAACGGCTATTGCAGGCGCTGGCCATGGAAAAATCGGCCAAGACCGCCGACATCCTCTCCAAGGCGGGTGTTACGCCGCAGGCGCTAAACCAGGTCATCAACGACGTACGCAAAGGTCGCACCGCCGATTCGGCGAGCGCCGAGCAGGGCTACGACGCGCTGAAGAAATACGCGCGCGACCTGACGGCGGATGCCCGCGCGGGCAAGCTCGATCCGGTCATCGGCCGTGATGACGAAATCCGCCGCACCATCCAGGTGCTGTCGCGCCGCACCAAGAACAACCCAGTGCTGATCGGCGAACCCGGGGTCGGCAAGACGGCGATCGCCGAAGGGCTGGCGCTGCGCATCGTCAATGGCGATGTGCCGGAATCGCTCAAGGACAAGCAGCTGATGGCGCTTGACATGGGCTCGCTGATCGCCGGCGCCAAATACCGCGGCGAGTTCGAGGAGCGGCTGAAAGCGGTGCTTTCCGAAGTCACGTCTGCCGCCGGCGGCATCATCCTGTTCATCGACGAGATGCACACGCTGGTCGGCGCCGGCAAGGCGGATGGCGCCATGGATGCGTCGAACCTGCTGAAGCCGGCGCTGGCCCGCGGTGAACTGCACTGCGTCGGCGCCACTACGCTCGATGAATACCGCAAGCATGTCGAGAAGGATGCAGCCCTTGCCCGCCGCTTCCAGCCGGTCTTCGTCAACGAGCCGACGGTCGAAGACACCGTCTCGATCCTGCGCGGCCTGAAAGAGAAATACGAGCAGCACCACAAGGTGCGCATCTCGGATTCGGCACTGGTCGCGGCCGCAACCCTGTCCAACCGCTACATCGCTGACCGCTTCCTGCCGGACAAGGCGATCGACCTCGTCGACGAGGCCGCGTCGCGGCTCCGCATGCAGGTCGATTCGAAGCCCGAGGCGCTGGACGAGATCGACCGCCGCATCATGCAGCTCAAGATCGAGCGCGAGGCGCTGAAGGTCGAGAAGGACGATGCCTCGAAGGACCGGCTCGCCCGGCTCGAGAAGGAACTCTCGAACCTCGAGGAGGAATCGACGGAGCTGACCTCGAAATGGCAGGCCGAGAAGCAGAAGCTCGGGCTTGCCGCCGACCTCAAGAAGCAGCTCGACGAGGCGCGGAACGAACTTGCCATTGCCCAGCGCCAGGGTGAATTCCAGCGCGCCGGGGAACTTGCCTACGGCAAGATACCGGAACTCGAAAAGCAGCTGAAGCAGGCCGAAGCCAGGGATGGCAAGGCCGGCATGGTCGAAGAAGTGGTCGGCCCCGACCACGTCGCCCATATCGTCTCGCGCTGGACGGGGATCCCGGTCGACAAGATGCTGGAAGGCGAGCGCGACAAGCTGTTGCGCATGGAAGACGAGATCGGCAGGCGCGTCGTCGGCCAGGGCGAGGCGGTGCAGGCCGTGTCGAAAGCGGTGCGTCGTGCCCGCGCGGGTCTGCAGGACCCGAACCGGCCGCTCGGCTCGTTCATGTTTCTCGGGCCGACGGGCGTCGGCAAGACCGAATTGACGAAGGCGCTGGCCAGCTTCCTGTTCGACGACGAGAGCGCGATGGTGCGTATCGACATGTCGGAGTTCATGGAGAAGCACTCGGTCGCCCGGCTGATCGGCGCGCCTCCCGGCTATGTCGGCTATGAGGAAGGCGGCGCGCTGACCGAAGCGGTGCGGCGCCGGCCCTATCAGGTCGTACTGTTCGACGAGATCGAGAAGGCGCATCCTGATGTCTTCAACGTGCTGCTGCAGGTGCTCGACGACGGCCGGCTGACGGACGGGCAGGGCCGCACGGTCGACTTCCGCAACACGCTGATCATCATGACGTCCAATCTCGGCGCCGAATATCTGGTCAATCTCGGCGAGGACCAGGATGTCGACGTCGTGCGCGACGAGGTGATGAATGTCGTCAGGGCTTCGTTCCGGCCGGAATTCCTCAACCGCATCGACGAGGTGATCCTGTTCCACCGGCTGCGCCGCCAGGATATGGGCCAGATCGTCCAAATCCAGCTCAAGCGGCTGGAAAACCTGCTCGTCGACCGCAAGATATCGCTTTCGCTCGATCAGGAGGCGATCGACTGGCTGGCGGCCAAGGGTTACGATCCGGCCTATGGCGCGCGGCCGCTGAAGCGGGTGATGCAGAAGGACTTGCAGGACCCGCTGGCGGAAAAGATCCTGCTCGGCGAGATTCTCGACGGCTCGACCGTCAAGGTCACCGCCGGATCCGACCGCTTGAACTTCCGCTCGAAGCCGGCGATCGTGGCAACCGAGGCGGCCGCCTGAGTTCAAGCCAAGAGCCTGTTCCATCCCGATCGAATCGGGATGGAATTCCTATCTTCAATTTCGATCATGATCTTTTCCGAAAACCGGCATCCGCTTTGGTACGCCGACCTTCGGTTCATGGTCTAAAACCACTGGCGGGGTGCAGATGACGTTGGACGACTACAACAGTTTCTGCGCCTCGCTTCCTTCGACGACCCACGTCGTGCAGTGGGGCGGCGCCCATGTCTGGAAAGTCGGCGGCAAGGTGTTTGCGATCGGCGGCTGGAGCGAAGGCAAGGAGCCCTCCATCACCTTCAAATGCTCGGATATCGCCTATGACGTGCTGAGGGAACAGCCGGGCCTTCGGCCGGCGCCGTATCTCGCCTCGCGCGGCATGAAATGGATCCAGCGCCGGACAAGCGAAAGCATGGATGATGAGGCGCTGACGGACTATCTGCGCGAAAGCCACCGTCTTGTGGCGCTAAAGTTGACGAAACAGGTACGCAAGGAGTTGGGGCTCCCTGTCGGTTGATCCGCCAGACCCGCCATCTTCATGCCCGGTTCATATTGGAACCTTATGGTTGACAACTGATTTGCCGTCGAAGGGGTTTGCCTGCCGCATCGGCCCGAAGATCGAATTCGATGTTCGGAAAGGACGATGCGGAGATTTAGGTATTGGAGCGACCTTTGCGCGTCCGAAAGGACGCGCAGCGTTCCGAGAGGACAACGTCGACGGCGGCATTTACGGACCGGAGAATCTTGGCCACCATGCTGCGCACCATCTTCACCCTTTCAGCGCTTGCTGCCGGGCTGCTGGCGTCTAATGCGATGGCCTCGCCCCTGGCGGATACCGCGCCCGGGGTTGTTCGCGCTGCCGATGCGGGCGGCGTTCTGATCGCCCAGAACGGCAATCTCGATATCTACTACGACGCTAGGGGAAATCGCGTCATCGTCGATGCGGAAACCGGCAAGGTTATCGCCATCCAGCCGCCGCAAACCAGGCTCGACCGCCGTGCCTTGCGCCGCGAGCGCTTGCGCAATCTCGGACCGGTCGAGGACGACCGCTATTATCTCGACGACCCGCAGGACATGGCGCGCTACCGCCGCAGGCAGTTGGAAGACGAGGGCAGGATCGTCGTGCCGCCTGCCGACGACTACGACTTTAATGGCGACAATTCGGTGGAAGCGTTCCCCGAAGCGCCACGGGATGATAGCTACGGCAACGGTTATCCGGAGGCAGCGCAGCCGGTGAACCCGGGCACCATCGAGCGCCAGCCGCTCAACGAGGCCTCGATCGAGCCGGTCGAGCCGACAGTGCCGAACGCGGCCTTGCCACCAGACATGCCGCCAGACACTGGCGGCAAGACGGCGGTCGACCCGTCGCTTTCGCTCGGCGCCCGCCAGGACGTGGCGGCGCTGCAGGTGCTGCTCGACCGTGCCGGTGCGTCGCCCGGCGTCATCGACGGACGCTTCGGCTCGAATGTCGACAAGGCGCTCGCCGCCTACAACGAGATCACTGGCAGCAATTTGAAGTCGACCGACGCGATCGGCATCCAGGCCGCCCTGGCGCAATCCGGCGGCGATGCCTTCGCTTCCTATACGATTACGCCCGAGGATGCGGCCGGCCCCTATGTCGCCTCGATACCGGAGGACTACAGCCAAAAGGCGCAGCTCGAGCGCATGGGCTACACGTCGGTGTCCGAAGCGCTGGCCGAGCGCTTCCACATGGACGAGGCCTATCTGAAATCGCTCAATCCGGACGCCAACTTCAATCGTCCGGGCACCATCATCAAGGTTGCCAAATTCGGCAGGCTGGTGGCGACGCCGGTGGCGCGCATCATCGCCGACAAGGCCAATAAGCAGGTTCGCGCCTATGATGCGGCGGACAAGCTGGTCGCAGCCTACCCGGCGACTATCGGCTCGTCGGACACGCCATCGCCGTCCGGCACGCATGCGGTGTCGCGCGTCGCATTTGATCCGAACTACACCTACAACCCGAACATCAATTTCAAGCAGGGCGAAAACGACAGGATCCTGACCATCCCGCCAGGACCGAACGGCCCGGTCGGCTCGGTCTGGATCGCGCTGGACAAGCCAACCTACGGCATTCACGGCACGCCGGATCCGTCAAAGATAGGCAAGACCGAAAGCCATGGCTGCGTGCGGCTGACGAATTGGGATGCGCGCGAGCTCGCCAAGATCGTGACGCCTGGCGTGACGGTGGAGTTCGTCGAGCAGGGCATGTCGATATTCAGGTGATGCCGGCCTGCACGACTCAAAAGTACGCTCCGCTCCGGTTCTCGGAAGCCACCATTTTCGGCCCGGCCTGACCTGAATCTCAACACACCCTGAAGCGGACATGCGTCGCTCCATTCACCCGATGATCTTGCGCAGCAGTGGCGTGTGCAGCGCTGCCGCGTAGATCAGCTGCACCACCAGGATAAAGCCGACGCTGAGCAATGGGCTGGCCAGGCAGAGTGCTGCGCCGACGGCCCACAGGATCTGTGCCTTGACGATGCGCAGATAGACCGTTCGGGTGGTCTCCGCGTCGACACGTTCGGCCAGGAATCCGTTCTTGTCCGCATAGCGCCAACTGGCGAGCAGCGTCAGGCCGAGCATCAAAAGATTGAGCCAGTAGACGAGCACCGCGGTTCTGTATTCGAGGAAGTCGGCGAGAAGGTCGGTCGAGAACGGCAGCAGGGCGATGAAGCCGAGAAAGCAGAGGTTCAGCGTGGCAAGCCGTCTGTCGGATTTTGCGATCAGCCCGTGTTGCGCCTGCTGGCCGAACCAGAAGATGGTCAGCGTCAGGAAGCTGAGCGCATAGGTCAGGAAACGCGGCGCCAGTGCTGTGATCGCGGCGATCAACTCGCTTTCGGAGTGCACCGTCTCATGCGCCGGCACCCTGATCTCGAGAACGATCAAAGTGAGCGCGATGGCGAACACGCCGTCGGTGATGCCGACGACGCGCCCGCGTCCTTCCGCCGACGGTTCGAGTGGCCGTTTCATGCGGTATTTCCCCGTTGTCTGTAGCGCTGCGAGAAGCTTAGCACGGCATCTGCCGTTTGCACCCGGAGCGGCGTGATCCTGCCTGTGTGGCCAGGTTGGGCCTGGTTTCAACGAGAACAGCGTGCTGGCCGGTTGTCGCCAACGCGCCGGCGGTCTAGGTAAGGCGGCATGCAAACGCCAACCAAAGTCGGTACCGGCGCCGTTCCCCTGACCGGCTCGCTTCCCGCCGACACGTTCTGTCCGCAGGCGCAGCGGCGGTTCGTGCTGATCGCCGCGATCCTGGCTTCGGCGCTCGGCTTCATCGACGGATCGGTCCTGGCCATTGCGACGCCGGCGATCCGCATCGACCTCGGCGCCAGCCTTGCCGAGGCACAATGGATTTCCAATGCCTATGCATTGACGCTTTCAGCCCTCATTCTCGTCGGCGGCGCCGCCGGCGATCGCTTCGGCCTGCGCCACTCCTTCGTCATCGGCATCGTCCTGTTCATTGCCGCCTCGCTTGCCTGTGCGCTGGCGCCTAACCCGGCGGTGCTTATTGCATTTCGGGCCATCCAGGGTGTCGGAGCGGCAATCATGGTGCCGGGCAGCCTGGCCATCATCGCCAAAGCCTATCCGAAAAAGGAACGCGGCCGGGCGATCGGCATCTGGGCCGCGGCATCGGCACTGACGACGGCGCTCGGCCCGGTGCTGGGTGGCTTCGTGCTGTCGGCGTTCGGCGGCGGCATCTGGCGGGCGATCTTCGCCATCAATCTGCCGCTCGGTCTTATCTCGATCTATCTTCTGCTGGCCAAGGTCCCTGCCGACGCGCCGGCGGAAAAGCGCAGCCTCGATCTCGGAGGCGCTGCACTCGCCATGTTGGCGTTCGGAGCTCTCGCTTACGGCCTGACCTCGATGAGCGGCGACGGGGAGGGGCTGATGTCTGGCCCGAGTATTGCCGCCGGTGCGATTTTGCTCGTCGTGTTCATCGTCTTCGAGCGCCGGCGGCGCGAGCCGATGATCGACCTGTCGCTGTTTCGGATCGGCGCGTTCGCGGGCGCCAATGTGGCGACCTTCTTCCTTTATTTCGCGCTGTCGGCCAATCTGTTCTATCTGCCGATGCTCATGATCGCCGGATGGGGGCTGAGTGCCGCCGAGGTCGGTTTCATCTTCCTGCCGCTGTCGGCATTGATCGCCTTGTTGTCCGGGCCGGTCGGCCAGTGGTCCGACCGCATCGGGCCTCGCTTTCCGGTCGCCAGCGGCAGTCTGGTTGTGGCTCTTGCCTTTGCCGGGCTTGCCTTGCTGGCCTATTGGGGGATCCACAATTTCTGGTTGGGGGTGTTCCCGCTGATGGCGCTGATGGGGTTCGGCATGGCGCTGGTGGTGTCGCCGCTCTCGACCGCCATCATGACGGCCGTCGAGGACAAGGATACGGGTGCCGCCTCGGGCATCAACAACGCGGTCTCGCGCATCGGCGGCCTGATCGCCGTGGCGGCGATGGGATCGCTTGCGGCCTGGGTCTATGCTGGCGTGCTCGGCACCGGTGCCGGCTCCGGGATTCCGGGCTTCGGCGAACCGCCGCCAGCCGGCCTAGCGCCCGGCCTCGATGCGGCACGACTTGCCGCCAGCGACGCGGCATTCGCCGCCGTTGCCGCGGTCACTGCGCTGCTTTGCCTGCTTTCGGCAATCACCGCGTGGACGACGGTTTCCGGCGAGCGGCTGCCATGGGCGCGCGACACGGCGAATCAGCAGGGCTGACGACGAAAAACGTCGGCTCAGCCTTCGATTTTGGCGCTCGCGACCTTCAACTGATTGCTGTCTTCCTGCTTGAGCAGGTCGTCGATGCGTTCGCGCTCGCGCTTGAAGGCGACGAGATCGTCGCCCTTCAGCGTCTTGCCGACCGGCAGGCGGACGCGCATCGAATCGACCTTGGTGCCGTTGACGATCAGTTCGTAATGAAGGTGCGGACCGGTGGAGAGGCCGGTTGATCCGAGATAGCCGATGACCTGACCCTGGCGAACGCGAACACCCGGCTCAATGCCTTTGGCAAAGGCGCTCTGGTGGTTGTAGGACGTCTCGTAGCCATTGGCGTGACGCAAGATGATCTGCTTGCCATAGCCGCCGGCCCAGCCGGCTTTTTCGACGACGCCATTGCCCGCGGCAATGATCGGCGACCCCACCGGGGCTGCCCAGTCGGTGCCGGTATGCATTTTCACATACCCCAAAATGGGGTGGCGCCTGGCACCGAACCCGGACGTAAACCTGCCATTGGGCAAGGGATTGCGCAGCAGAAACTGCTCGGCGCTGCTGCCGTTTTCGTCGAAATAGTCGGTGCTGCCGTCCTGCATCTGGAAACGGTAGAAATTTCGCGTCGTGCCGCCGAAAGTGGCGGAGACGTAAAGCAGTTCGGATTCGTCGGACGCCTGGTCGTCGCCATCGGGCTGCGAGAACAGCACCTCGATGCGGTCCGTGGGATTGAGGCGCGACTGGAAGTCGACACTGGATGCCAGCAACTTGATCAGCCGTTGCGTCATCGCCTTGGACATGCCGTAGGAATAGGCGGTGCGGTAGATGCCATCATAGACATTCGGCAGATTGCCGCGCACTACGGGCGCAGGCGAATCGTCGAACGCCGTCAGCAATTCGGGATTTGGCTCCGGCTCCTGCGCCGGCACGTACTGGTCATGATCGTCGAGCGCGATGGTAACGATGTGCTGGGTCCTGTCGTACACGCTGGTGCGAACAATCTTGGCGACGTCGCCATGGACCTCGAGC